>NZ_JAUBRA010000139.1:0-5387 GCF_036701555.1 Microcoleus sp. Pol10D4 | reverse complement strand
TTTTTCTAATTAACTACTTTTAGCGATTTTATCATGATCTGACGTCTGTCTCACATTTATTTGAAATGACTATATCTGGCATATCTCTGAGAATGAGCCTGGTTTGCCGATTCACAGCGTGCGGGTTGCTCAAAGGGACGATCGCAATTTAAGCAACTCGAAAGGTACATTAAAAGAAGGCAGTGCCATCTCTATCGATCCTGATGAAGTTACGGGCATACCAAAAGCTGAGGCAAGGGCACGTTTCATTCTGAATAAGATATATCGGGTTCAGGAAGGCACTACCGCTGAGGATTTGTTTATTGTTGATGAGAAAGCAACTAAATGGACTTTAGAGGATGTTTCTGAGGCTACAATGGGTGCTACTACTAACAGCGTTGCCCAGATAGTGTTGGGTAAGGGGAGAGTCTGGGCGCTGATACAGAAGTTCTAAACTTCAAAAAAACGCCGCTTTTAAGGGCGGCGTTCTTATTAATTAAAAATTCTCGGTTAAAAATGGTATAATTACCATCTTTAATTGTTAATTTTTAATTTTTAATTTTCTAACAGTCGTAGTAGAGAGCAAACTCGTAGGGGTGAGGACGCAACCGCATCGGGTTGACTTCATTGTCGAGTTTGTAGGAAATCCAGGTTTGGATGAAGTCTTCGGTAAATACGCCGGTTTCAGTTAAGAAACTGTGGTCTTTTTCTAAAGCTTCTAAAGCGCCTTCCAATGAACCGGGAGTTGAAGGAATCTTGCTCAATTCTTCAGGGGAAAGGTCGTAGATATCCACGTCCAAAGGTTCGCCCGGATCGATTTGATTCTTGATGCCGTCTATGCCGGCGCAAAGCATGGCTGCAAATGCTAAATAGGGGTTGGATGTGGCATCGGGACAGCGGAATTCTAACCGCTTGGCTTTGGGGTTGGTTCCCGACAACGGAATCCGCACTGATGCCGATCGATTCCCTTGAGAATAAGCTAAGTTTACAGGCGCTTCAAAGCCTGGAACTAAACGCTTGTAGGAATTGGTTGTGGGGTTTGTGATTGCCAAAAGTGCCGGTGCGTGCTTGAGAATGCCGCCGATGTAATGCAGTCCCATTTGACTGAAACCAGCATATTGATCGCCTGCAAATAGAGGTTGGCCGTCTTTCCAAATCGACTGGTGAACGTGCATCCCGGAACCGTTGTCGTTAAACAGCGGTTTGGGCATGAAGGTGATGGTTTTGCCGTATTTTTTGCCGACGTTTTTGATTACGTATTTGTAAGTCAGCAAGTAGTCGGCGGCTTGTACTAAAGTTGCAAAGCGGAAACCGAGTTCGCATTGACCGCCGGTGGCGACTTCGTGGTGATGCTTTTCGATGGGTACGCCGCATTTTGCCATTGTCAGCAGCATTTCCGTTCTCATGTCTTGAGAGGTATCGGTTGGTGCTACTGGGAAATAACCTTCTTTGTAACGCGGTTTGTAGCCGAGGTTGCCACCTGCTTCTTCTTTACCGGAATTCCAACGACCTTCGATCGAATCTACGTAATAGTAGCCGGAATTTTGGGTTTGGTCGAAGCGAACGTCGTCAAAAATAAAGAATTCTGCTTCCGGGCCAAAGAATGCTGTATCGCCGAGACCGGTCGAAAGCAAGTAGTCTATGGCTTTTTGGGCAATGGTGCGGGGACAGCGACTGTACGGTTCGCCGGTGCGGGGTTCTTTGATGCTGCAAATGAAGCTGATGGTCGGTTCTGCCATGAACGGGTCCATCCAAGCGGTGGTCGGATCGATGACCATCGTCATGTCTGATTCGTTGATGGCTTTCCAGCCCCTAATGCTGGAACCGTCGAAGGGTACGCCGTCTGTGAATGCGGTTTCGTCGATTTGGTCGTGGTACAGGGAAAGGTGCTGCCAGATCCCCGGCATATCGATGAATTTTAGGTCAACAATCTGGATCTTATTTTCTTGTATGTAGTTTAAGGCTTCTTGGGGTGTCTGGAACATGACTTACTCCTGATATTGGTTGTGTCTTGGCGATCGGCCGATTTCAGACTGTGTGGGCGATCGTAGGCCTTCAGTATCCACTATTTTGTATCTATGGCTACAAAATTCTGAAATAGGGGCCCAGTGCGGCCGGGCAGTTTGAAATTTTTGCCCTGTGGATTTTTCGGCTGAAGATACAAGGCAAACGGCTGAATTTTACGACAGTTTGCCACGGATAGACTACCCTTCGTGAAAATCCTATCTCAAATCTTAATCAAACGCCGATTTGTAGTAGTCTACAATAGGCGGTCTGTCTCAGATAGCAAAGTATTGATAAAGATTTTTGGGAGAGAAACTTATGCGCGATGCAGTGACGAGCCTGATTGAAAATTATGATGTTGCTGGTAGGTATTTAGACCGGGATGGTATCGATCGGTTGAAATCTTATTTTGCAACGGGCACGGCACGGGTACAGGCGGCGGCTGCAATTAACAGCAATGCTGCGGCAATTGTCAAGCAAGCTGGTATCCAGCTATTTGCTGAACAGCCAGAACTGATCCGTCCCGGTGGAAATGCCTACACGACTCGTCGCTACGCGGCTTGTCTGCGGGATATGGATTACTACTTGCGCTATGCTACTTACGCCTTGGTGGCTGGAAGTACCGATGTGCTCGATGAGCGCGTGCTGCAAGGTTTGCGAGAAACTTACAATTCTCTAAGCGTTCCCATTGGCCCGACGGTGATGGGGATTAGCATTATGAAGGAGATGGTTAAGGCTCAGGTGGAAGCTGCTGGCTTGTCTGTGGGGCCTTTTTTGGATCAGCCTTTTGATTACATGATTCGCGAATTGAGCGAACAAGATATTTAAGTCAATTTGCTAGTTCTTTTAGCAGCAAATTGCACTTGTGGCTGGCAGTTAGCAGCCGTTAGATCGATCGCTTTTTTTGGCCTGACAGCCTCCAAGCGATCTTTTTTTATGGGTTATACAATTTTAGATTAAAGATTTCAGATTAAAAATTATAGATTAAAAATTATAGATTAAAAATTTGAAGAATGGGGAATGACTTATGAATTAATGGTTTGGAGCTTCCCTATAATTGCATTCTTGTTTGAAACTGGTGCTAGAAATCGTCAACACATCCCCAGACGAGGCATTTGTCTAGGGGATTTTTGGTTGGGCGCAGATCGATTTGTGCGACGGTTGTTACTTCTACTTCGCCGTTGGGGTAGAGAATGTGGATGATGTCACCGCTGACGAAGGCTAGGGGATTTTCTTGACAATTGCCCGGATTTCTGATAGGAAAGTTAATTGTTTTCATAGTCGATCGCCCTAATGGTATTTGTAGCGCTTTTAGCTGCATATAAATCATCCGCTAGTCGCCCAAATTTTTGTGTGATTCTATGAATGTAGCTCTGTGATAAAACTAGACACTCAGAGCGATCTCAGTCACATAATGTGAGCTGGGGGCGATCGCCCGGCGATGATCGAAAAACCAAAATGCTAGCAAAAAATCAGCAGTCCGGCTTGTGCGTAAGTGCTAATCTGGTACTGTCCTTAACCCTATCCGTACAGATTAAAAACCTTGGCTAAACAGCGACTAGACACTTTATTGGTCAGCCTCGATTTGTGCAGTTCCAGACAACAAGCTCAGGCATTGATTAGGACTGGGAAAGTCTCAATCAACCAACAGGTAGTTGACAAACCGGGTACTGAGGTTGACATTGCAGCAAAAATTCAGATCAAAGAGCGATCGCGCTACGTTTCTAGAGGTGGCGACAAATTAGCCAAAGCTTTAGAGGTTTTTGCGATTCCCGTTGCAGGCAGAATTTGTCTCGACGGCGGCATCTCCACAGGTGGTTTTACCGACTGTCTGCTGCAAGCCGGCGCCGCCCTCGTGTACGGCATAGATGTTGGCTACGGTCAAGCAGATTGGGGCTTGCGTAACGATCCGAGGGTAATTTTGAAAGAACGCACCAATTTGCGGTACATGACTGCTACTGAGCTTTACGGCGACTCTGCGCCAGCAGATTTGGCGGTAGTAGATGTGTCGTTTATTTCCCTGGATAAGATTTTACCCGCGCTGTGGGAATTGTTGGCACCACCGCGAGAAGCGGTGTTGCTGGTAAAGCCGCAGTTTGAGGTAGGGCGCGAGAGAGTCGGGAAAAAAGGCGTAGTGCGAGACTCAGCAACTCAAGCTGATGCGATTTTTCAAGTGTGGAAGGCAGCCACAGCTTTAGGATGGCAGGAAAGGGGCTTAACGTGGTCGCCTTTACTTGGCCCGGCGGGTAATATCGAGTATCTTTTATGGTTGGGGATCGATCGCGAACAAGAAACAGACCAGAGGGCGATCGAAGAGAGTGTTGTCAAGGAACGGATCGCACAAGTTACCAAAGCGGCCGCGCGGGAACTTGTCGATCGATTGTAGATTTTACATTTTAGATTGATTTCAAGATGTCAAGCTAATCTATTTTAAAAGTCAAATTTTGAACTCCTGATTAATCTAAAATTTCAAGTTTTTTCGTCAATCGGACTCCTCAACTTTCACAAGAGTGAATAATTCCATGCAATCATTCAAACAAGCCGGTTCGATTTTACTCTACGTTCTAGGTGCCATTGGGTATGTGGCGATTGTAGCTATTATTGTAGGCGTTTCAATTCTCATCAAGTGGGCAGCTTTGCTACTAGCAGACAAATTATTATATACAATTCTCATTATCGGCGATTTGTTGAGAGGTATCGAAATTATTGAACTGTTAAATATATTAATATTTGCTTTTATCGGTATGGGAGTGGGTGTGGCGACAAGGCTTTTACACCCTCAATACGGTCGCAAAATTAGTGCAGCTTTGTTGATAGTTATAGTTCCCTTAGTTTTCATGATTACGCCAGCCATTAGATATAATTCTTGGCTGGACAAAGTAGAGGAATCGGATAACTTATTACCCGCGCAAACTGCAACCTTAACTAACTCATTTTTGAATAGAAAAGTAGGATTGCCTGGTTTTATGGGTTATTACGTATATACTGGTCAGTTTCCCGTTATTCCGGCGAAACAATCGGAGATGAAAGATCTTGACAGCTTTGAAAAAAAAGTTAATTCCAGATTTGTACAGTTCACAGGTATTGCTCCGACTATTGTTACTTGGTCAATGCGGGTTTGTTTTTGGCTGATTAGAATATTTTATTTTTCTATAGCGGTAATTGCCACGATCGCCCATTTTAGGGAAGGTGTTAGAATCGCGAGACGGTAATACGATTTTAGATTTTAGATTTTAGATTAAAGAATGGGGTATCACTGATGAGTATGGTGATTTGGAGTTTACCTACAGTTGCATTTTTTTTGGACAATTGTATAAGAATAAAGGTTATAGTCATTTCAAATAAGTATGAGACACTCTTTATGCACAATAAGCACGAATAACTTCATCAAGAGATGTGTTAGG
>NZ_JAUBRA010000138.1:0-5515 GCF_036701555.1 Microcoleus sp. Pol10D4 | reverse complement strand
GATTTAACAAGCTCCTAAATTCACTTATCATGCTTTCCTACTTTTGTCAAGTTCTAATACTGTACCTACGCCCTAGCATAAGAGAAGTTTGGCAACGGATTCGCTTTCTTCGGATGTAACGGATTATTCTCGTTTCCCGGCTCTGCCGAGGAACGCAGAACCAGAGGCTCTGCCTCGATTTTCCCAAAAAAAACCTCCAATAGAAAGACAGATGTTTATTCCCAAAATAAGGAGAATTCATGAAACCTAATAATTTGCTGAATGATGTTTTACCAAGATATTTTCAAGAAACGATAGAGTTAGCGCAAATGCTTTGGCAGCGCCACCCAATCCCGGTGCAGCTATTTCTGGTAATGTGTTTTAATGCGATAATTGCCCCCGCTGTTTACGCGGCTGCGGGTGAAGATTTGACCCGAAAAGCTGTCGGGGGTTTAAGTCTCCTGGGTTTGGTGGTTATCGCCCTTTCTATTTACCTGTGTGTAGTCATCTTTCAGCCGAAAAGATTTTAGTTAATAATTAAACCTTAGCAAATAACCAAGCGACTAATTTATGAGAGAAATAATTAGAGCCATTCGCCTTACCTTGGTTTTGTGGGGAATTACAGCCATTATTTACCCTTTAATCTTGCTAGTAATCGGTCAAATTGCCTTCAACTCACAGGCAAACGGCAGCTTAATTACCAAGCAAGGAGTTCTAGTCGGTTCGTCGTTAGTTGGTCAACCTTTCAGCTCGGATAAATATTTTTTGGGTCGTCCCAGCACGACAAATTACAGCAGTTTTGCGACCGAAAATTACGATACAACAAAGGGAGAAAATTTAAGTCAAAGAACAGGTGTTTCGGGAGGTAGCAACATTGCTCCCAGTAACTCGGATTTGCTGAAGCGAGGTAATGAGAAAGATGGTTTTCAGGTGGTGCAAGTTGAATTAGACCGCCTCAACAAAGCTGGTATCAAACGGACTGCCGATTTAGTCTACACCTTTGGTTATAGCCTCGATCCGCACATTAGCCTAGAGGCAGCTAGGGCGCAAATTCAGCGGATAGCAACGGTGCGATCGCTCAATTTAAATCAAGTAGAAATGTTGGTAGCCAAAAATACGCATGGCAGATTTATCGGCATTTTCGGCAAACCGCGAGTTAACGTCCTCAAACTGAATCTGGCTCTCGACCGTTTACAATAGTTGACAGTCATTAGTCATTAGTCATTAGTCATTAGTCATTAGTTATTAGTCATTAGTCATTAGTCATTAGTCATTAGTCATTAGTTATTTGTTACTTGTAGCAACTGACAATCCCTAACTGACAACTGACAACTGACAATCGCCAACTGACAATCGCCAACTGACAACTCACTACTCAGCTATGATTCACTCTAGCCAAATTACCAACAATCCAGACGCGGTTTACGCCCAACCGAACCGCACTTACGATCGCACCCCCCGCCGGGGAAAGCACAAAATATTTATCGGCATGGCCCCCGGTGTCGGCAAAACTTTCCGAATGCTGGAAGAAGGACACAGGCTCAAATCTGAAGGCATTGATGTGGCAATTGGACTGTTAGAAACTCACGGGCGGAAAGAGACAGCAGCTAAAGGCGAGGGACTAGAAATAGTGTCCAAAAAACAAATGCTGCGCGGCGAAAAAATGCTCTAGGAAATGGATACGGATGCTGTCATAGAACGCCGTCCTCAATTAGCATTAATAGACGAACTAGCTCATACAAACATTCCTGGTTCTCTGCGAGAAAAACGATATCAAGATGTCGAAGAAATTCTCAAAGCTGGGATTGATGTTTTCTCCACCCTCAACATTCAACACATAGAAAGTCTCAACGATTTAGTAGCTCGAATTACCGGAGTTGTAGTGCGAGAACGAGTGCCCGATCGCGCCCTAGAAGATGCTGACAAAATAGTCGTTGTCGATGTCACGTCGGAAACTTTAAAAGAAAGGTTGCTAGAAGGAAAAATTTATGCTACCGAAAAAATTGAACAATCTTTAGAAAACTTTTTCCAGCGCCGTCATTTAATCGCTTTGCGAGAAGTTGCAGACACTCTTGAAGACGATGCAGCAACTTTAAAAGGTCAACATTGCAACATTCACGAACGAGTTTTAGTGTGCATCTCGACTTATCCGAATTCCTTACAACTGCTGCTGCGGGGCGCGAGGATTGCTAGCTATATGAATGCCCAGTTTTATGCTCTGTTTGTCAACGATCCAGACCGATTTTTAACAAAAGCAGAAAGCTTGCACGTTGAAACTTGTGAGAAACTCTGTAAAGAATTTAATGGGCAACTTTTGCGGGTAAACGGCACTAATATAGCCAAAGCGATTTCGGAGGTAGCTAAACAGTATCGCATTACTCAAATTGTGATCGGCGAAAGCCAGCAATCGCGCTGGAAATTGTTGCTGCGGGGTTCTTTGACTCAACAGTTAGTGCGATGCTCAAACACGTAGATTTGCACATCATCGCTACCGAAAAAGTCAGTAGTCAGTAGTCAGTAATCAGTAGTCAGTAGTTGTGAATTGTGAGTTGTTAGTTGTGAGTTGTTAGTTGTTAGTTGTTAGTTATTAGTTGTTAGTTATTAGTCATTTAGCATAAAAACTGCAACTTTTGGAGGATAGCTGAATCTAGCGGGCGGTGGATGCGACCGAAGGTTTTACCTGTTAGGATCGCACTTGGTAAACCTGATTAAAAGTGCGATCGCTATGGTGGATATTTACATTTTCGACTTGCTAGCTATTGGCATCCTCCTGCTGACCGTCACCTTGGGTTCTGGATGGATTTCGCGATTCCCTGTATCTTATGCCTTAATTTATCTAGTTGTCGGTATCGGATTGGGGCCCTACGGCTCCAAGCTGATTAACTTGCGTCCCGAAGCTCAATTTATAGAAAGACTTACAGAATTTGTAGTTATTGTTTCTCTGTTTAGTTGTGGCTTAAAAATGAACCGCCCGCTGAAACTTTGGGCTTGGAATTCCACAGCGCGGCTGATCGGTTTTTTAATGCCAATTTCTATTTTTGCGGTTGCGGCTGTCGGTCATTGGTTTGTGAAATTAGATTGGGGCCCAGCGATTTTACTTGGAGCAATTCTCGCTCCCACCGATCCAGTTTTAGCCTCAGAAGTTCAGTTAGCTAATCTAGACGATCGCGATGAATTGCGCTTTGGTTTAACATCAGAAGGCGGTTTAAACGATGCTTTAGCTTTTCCCTTTGTTTATTTCGGCATTTATGCGCTAAAAGATGACAACTGGCAGAACTGGTTTTCGCAGTGGGTGGCAGTTGACTTGATTTGGGCGATTGGCGCAGCTATCGTTATGGGAATTTTAGTAGCTAAAGCCGTCACCTGGATCGATCGCCGACTCCAACGCTATCAACCAGCAGATCAATTAATGGAAGATTTCATTGCTCTCAGCATAATCCTGATCACATATTCCCTCACAGAAGTAGTCAACGGCTACGGATTTCTCGCAGTTTTTGTAGCAGGAATTGTGGCGCAGCGGACTTATTGCGACACAGAAAAACCGCTTTCCCAACTGCACTTTACCGAGCGCATAGAAAAGTTAATGGAAGTAGCAACTATTTTACTATTAGGTTCGCTTTTGCGCCTAGAGCCTATGTTGGCATATGGAGGATACTCGCTCTTAGTAGCTGGATTGTTGATTTTTTTAATCCGGCCTCTGGGAGCTTGGATTAGTACGATCGGCAGTCCTTTGCATCCCGCCAGCCGCTGGCTTTACGGTTGGTTCGGCATTCGTGGTGTGGGTTCTATCTATTATCTTACCTATGCTTTCGGTCACGGTTTGAAAGGCGAAACCGCCGAAAAAATTGCCTGGATTACTTTTACAACGATCGTAATTTCTGTGATTCTGCACGGCATTACTTCCACGCCGTTAATGAACTGGTACGAGCGTCGAATCAAACCTAAAGTACCGGATTTAATTTAATTAATTCACGCAAGTCATACAGATTGTATGCGATATTTGTAGGAACACGGCGCTGCCGTGTCCTTACCCGGATATGCGAATTTCACGAAATACTCTAAACAGGTTTCACCCCAACTAATAAAGCGAGTTCCCGCTACTTCCAATAACAGTCTGCATCCTCAAAACCAATTTCTCTAAACCAGCGCAATTGCGTTTCCACATCCAGCAATTTATTAGAGGGATCGTCTGGTCGATCGCCCATACCGACCACCTCTAGAAATTTCTGATGCAAAGCCTCTGTTGCGGACGCTACGTGCTCGAAATTGCAAAAAATGCCTCCGGGTTCCAAAAGCTCGAAAATTTCGGTGTAAAGCGAACGTTTGCGATCGTCTTCTACGTGGTGAATTGCCAAACTAGAAACAACTGCATCAAACTTGCCCAAATCCGGCAGCGAGTCGTCGAAATTGTGCTCGATTACCGTAACATTTTTGTCATCAGCAAAACGAGTTCTAACTTTTTCCAACATTGTAGGTGAAAAGTCGATCGCCACACATTCAACATTCGGGCGATCGCACTTTAGCAAACCCAACAAACGCCCGTCTCCCGTACCCACATCTAGAATTCGCTTGACAGTTTTCGGCACTTCCCCCAAAAGTACCGCTTCACCTTCAGTGCGCTGAGGAACGCTATCAGCCTTAGCAAGATACGACAAAGCGTGTTCCGCAGAAGTCCAAAGATTGACTTGACTCCTTATTTTTTAATCCTCATCAATTTTGCCGTTTTTATGCGTAAAAATCCAACCATTATTGTTAGATTTCGCGATTAAGTAGGGTGTGCAATGCACAACTTACTACTATGAGTCAGCTTTCGCCCCAACTAATAAAGCGAGTTCCCGCCACTTCCAATAACAGTCTGCATCTGTAAAACCAATTTCTCTAAACCAGCGCAATTGCGTTTCCACATCCAGCAATTTATTAGACGGATCTTCGGGTTCGTGACTAATACCCAGCGCCTCTCGAAATTTATCGTGTAAAGCGGGAGTTGCGGACGCTACGTGCTCCAAATTGCAAAAAATGCCTCCCGGTTCCAAAAGCTCGAAAATCTCAGTGTAAAGCGAACGTTTGCGATCGTCTGCTACATGATGAATCGCAAAACTAGAAACAACCGCATCAAACTTGCCCAAATCTGGTAGCGATTCATCAAAATTGTGCTCGATTACCGTGACATTCTGGTCATCAGCAAAGCGAATTCTGGCTTTTTCCAGCATTGTCGGCGAAAAGTCGATCGCCACACATTCAACATTTGGTCGATCGCACTTTAGCAAACCCAGCAACCGTCCGTCTCCCGTGCCCACATCCAGAATTCGCTTAACATTTTTCGGCACTTCCTCCAACAAAACCGCTTCACCTTCAGTGCGGTGAGGAATTCCATCAGCTTTAGCAAGATACCACAAAGCGTGTTCCGCCGAAGTCCAAAGATTCACTTGACTCATAAATTTTTAATCCTCATAAATCTCTCATAAAAATCAATACGGGATGCGGGAAACTCAGCGGCTTTAGCCCTGAGAGGGAAGCGGAGCGGGGGACTTCAGTC
>NZ_JAUBRA010000137.1:0-5685 GCF_036701555.1 Microcoleus sp. Pol10D4 | reverse complement strand
GATTTTAAATCACCCTAACCTTCCTTCAGTCTTGTCTTATGGTACTCTGGCTGCTTAAAAACTGTCCGGAGTATTGTCATATCGTTTATCATAAAATAGAGAGTGACACGATCGACAACAATATCATTACTCAATTTTGTCAGAATAATCATGTCAGAACAGCGGATTACCATTTCTTTACCTAACTTGCTGCTAATTGTAGCATCGTCCTTGCTGCTAGTGTTGCTGTGGCAATTGCGGAGCCTGCTAGTCATTCTGATGATATCAGTCGTGCTGGCTGCTTCGATCGTCCCGATCGTTAATTGGGCCCAAACGATGCGGGTTCCCCGCTGGCTGGCGGTGATTATGGTTTATTTAACTCTCATCGGCGGATTTAGCGGGACGGTAGTGTTAATCGGGCCCACGGTCATCGAACAAATAGAGTTACTGCTGCGGCAGTTACCAGTTTATGTCGAAAGTTTGCGAACTGTGGCAACTAATGTATTGAGTCGCCTCACCGACGATGCCCCAACCCTGGTGGGTCAGTTGGTGGACACTCAATCGGTGACTAATTGGCTGATTCGATCGAGTCAACAACTGGTTTTGCGATCGTACAGTTTAACCAGAGGCATTCTAGGCGGTTTCTTCAGCCTAGTTTTAGCCTTATTTATTTCCGGTTACATGGTGGCCGACAGCGACACATTAATTAAAAGTTTGGTGCAGTTTTTCCCGAAACCTTGGGATGCAAGATTAGCCGCACAAGCGACGCCAATCGGTCAAAGGATGGGGAGTTATATTCGCGGGCGAGTGTTAGTTTCGGGCATTTTAGGGATATTTATTACCACAGGTTTGAGCATTTTGGGAATGCCGGAATTTGCTTTAGGCTTGGGTGCGATCGCAGGTGTTACCAACTTGATTCCCTTCATCGGGCCAGTTTTGGGAGCAGTACCAGCATTAATCGTAGCCTTTGCTAAAGGTGGCTTGCTATTTGTGTGGGTATTACTGTTATTTGTAATTATCCAGAATTTAGAAACTTACGTCCTCGATCCTTTGCTGGTTGGTTCATCGGTTGGTGTGCATCCTTTATATCAATTGCTGTCTGTATTGGGAGGCGTTCAAGTATTAGGAATTATTGGAGCGGTAATTGTGCCACCTTGGTTTGCGGGAGTGGCAGCTTTGATTGAAAACTTGTATTTAAAACCGAAGCTTAGAAGCGAACATCGAGAGGCAATAGATCAGGCTAAAAATAATTCTGACTTGCCACCTCTTACACCTTCGGCGTGATAGCTGGGAAAATGGGAAGAGAGGGAAATGGGGCAAGAGAGAGAGGGGAATTGAAAAATTTAATTTATATCGTTTCTGTTGGCATCGGCATAATATGCTTGAAAGTGCAGTGCGAGCTTAACATCTCGCGAAAAGAACACTCGCGAGATATTAAGCTCGCACTATTGACTTTCATACTAGAATTGAATTTTAGCCTTCCCAAACAATCTTGAAATGTCTCTGCGTTGCCTCTGCTGTTCCCTTTTCAATCAAAATATTTATGCAATAAGTCTAATGACTGGTGAGTGAGGACTGATGACTAAAAACTAAGGACTAATTGCCACTTCAATGCGGCGGTTGCGCTGCCGATTAGTATCGGAACTATTATCCACCGAAGGGCGACTTTCCCCATAGCCGATCGCCACCCAATGATACTTCTGACCGAGTACACCCGACAAATACTGCACCACCGCCTGAGCCCGCGCAAACGACACATTGCGATTATCCGCCGCTTCCCCCACGTCGTCAGTGTGGCCCGCAACCCGCACAGTTGCCCCCTCGTGATTGCTCAACTCCGCCACCAAATTGTCCAAAATCGCACTTGTTCCCGCGCGCAAAGAAATGCTGCCAGTATCAAACAAAACATCGCTGGGCAGAGTCACCATCAGCCCATCCCCCCCAAACACCGGATTATTGGCATTCTGTGGGGCAGTATTCACCGTTTCAGGGTTCAGACTCGGGCTGCTGCCGATCGCAGGTAAAGCAGGGGCAATACTTGCCGCCGTTTCCGGCGCCGCCAATTCCCGCGACATCAACTGCAAACGCTTTTCCAAAGTTTCCGTCGGGCGGCTGCTGCCCAACTGACTCTCCAAAGCCGCCGTGCGACCAATCAGCGCGTTGAGTTCGCCCTGCAACTGTCTCAAATCAGACTGCAATTTCTCTCTCTCGGCAGGACTGACTTTTGACTGGGGAGTCGGTGTAGCGGTTGGTGGCGGGAGCGCCGGAATTGGCGTTGCTGGGGCGCGTTTCGGGCTGGAGGTCAAATTTTGAGTTACACGCAGCAATCTCTCTGCCACCGGCATTTCAGTCGCGCCTGACGGATAAATTTGAGCGATCGCCATCCCCAAAACCCACGCAAAACCGCTGCCCACCCCCAGCAGCAGCAGTCGAAAAATCAGCGACAGTACAAGCAAACCTTTTCCCCGCGACTTGGAGACGCGAGTGGGGGGGATTGAAGGTTTTTCGTTAAAAGATCGCGTCATATTTCATCCCTCTCGGTGTACATACCAGATTAATTTCGATACTATCTTACCTATCCGATTTGAAATTTGAGATTTAAGATTTGAGATTTATCCTCCCATCTAAAATCTCAAAAAGAAACCCGCTTCCTATAAATCTGGGGTGTGGTGGCGAAGCATCGAGGCAGAAACCAGGTTTCTAGTCCGTTGCGTGCCAACCTGAATCTGTTGGATAATTCAGTAAAACTTTTGGAAAAAAAACCGATGACTGACCCTTTAAATAGCCCTTATCCCGTTCCTTGGGAATGGATTAGTGCCACTCATGCTAAAGTGAGCTCCACTGCCGGCACAGGCCTCCGCTATTATCGCAGTCCATCGCTAGTATCAACTAACGGTCAATACGCAGCTTACAGTCGAATTGAGTTGCAAGTGCAGCCGGAATTCTCTCAGTGTCGGGTTAGCAGCGTCATGTTTGTGGAAAATCTCAAAACCGGGGAACTGCAAACAGTGGCGGCTGCTTCGCCACTAGCCGAAAGTGGGATGTATGCTAGCGATGATATAGATATGTCCGGGACGATCGCCATTTTAGTGCCTGTTTCTTGGAATCAAGACGGTTCCCGCATTCTCGCCCGCGAATTTGAAGCACTTTTCAACTCTTCCGATATGTCCGACTACGGTGTCATTTGGGACAAAAATGATAATTACACTTATACCGTTGCTCCCGCTCGCAGTCTTTACACTCATGCTGTATTGTTGGGTTGGAGCCAAGTTTGTCCCGGAAAAGTTCTGTTCCGCGCAGGCAATTTGGGCGATCGATCTTGGCCTCTTTGTGCAGTTGATATGACAGGGCAAACGGTACCTGTCACCGAGGACAAACCCCTAGTTTTCGGCAGTCAAGCCAGCACAGACTGGATCGAACCTAAAACTCGTTTTTAGATATTATGGCATTTTCTTCGATCAAGCCAACAATTTTTTTAGTATTAGGTCAGTCTTTCAACCAATTCATTTTGACCCTGGGGCTGATTATTTTAGCTGTTATTTTTGGTTTAACAGCGTTTATTTTTATTCGCATTTTCGTCAACTGGTTGCAGGCGAAATTAGAAAACAACCGTCTTTTTTATAGACGCTCGTTCACAAAAGATACTGGTCATTTAACCGCTAATATTTCACAACCTCAAAAGGTTTTTTTAGAACCCAGATTCGTAGAAAGTGACGGCAATTTAACGGCTACTATTTTTGGAGGAAAAAGCGAGATTTCAGAAGCGTTTGAGCCGGATATAATCTGCGAAAATTCAGCATCAGTTGCCTATCTATACAAGCCGATCGCTCTTTGGCACGGGCGCTTAATTTTGCCCTCAAACGAACAGCGCCAACCCTACGGGACAGTGTTTTTTGAAGTAATAAATTCCCCCAAAAAGTATAAAAATTTTATTGGCAAAACAGCCTTTTTGAAATGGAGTACAAATCGCGAAGTACAGTTTTTTGTCCACGCAGTCAGTCAAGATATAAACTTCACACAACAAACTAAAAATAGTAAAAAATCTGGCAATATCCATCCAGATAGATTGAACGGCTGGCGAAATGTCGGCCCTTTAGAAACTCTAGCAGGCAGCAGACTCGAAGACAGCGTGACTGTGATGCTGCGGAGGCCGGTGATTGCGATTCATTATAGCAGCAGCGATCGCCAGGAACTCACGATCGATCGCGAACCAGTACAAATTATCGGACGTTTCTGCGCCTTAGTCTCAATTTTACAGAGAAAAGAAGCCGACAGCGACAAATTTATTGTCCGGCATTTCAACAAAACATCTCAACAATTTGACGGCGCCGCCGAAATTATTCGGATTCCGCAAGTACAGCAAGACAAAAATGGCGTAGCGAGGTCTACCAATCACCTGATCGAACAATCGCCATTAAATCCAGACGGCTGGTACATTTATGGCGAAAGAGACGAAGACAGTATATTTGTAGTACAGGCAATCGAACCCCGAAAAATTGCTCAATTAATCCCAGATGAAACACATTTCGGACTAAAAAAGTCTATCGCTTATTTAAGCAGCCAAAATTGGGAAAATACACCAGCCCAAAAAGGGCAAGCAAAAAGAGTATTGTTAACCCCAAATGATGCTACAGAAAACGCTTCAATCTCTCCTTGGCAAGAAGGAGATATCGGGATAGTGATTCACAGTTTCGGGGGTATCGGTGGCAAAAAAGGCGAACGGCCACCGCTGGGAATTGTCACCGGACATTTTGCTTTTGGAGTAGCAAAAGTAGTGCGCGATCGCTTTACCAGCGAACTGCGTTTTGACATAGAATACAAACAAGTTTACGCCCACAATCCCGACGGAATTGTCGCCGGTTCCAGCAAATGGCAAAGCTACATGGGAGACTTGCAGCGCGGCTGGTTGGGCGATCGCCCGGTTTGCGATATCATCTGTAAATTAGACTGCGTGTGTTGCGACTACGATTTTGACGGCATCACCTTGTCGCCTTTAACCGAATTAAACCAGCAACTAGATATCATGATGGCCCGTTACCGCAGCGGAGACGGCACCGGCGCAAGTTTAGTGACGCCAGCAACTTCTTGCGTGCAAGATTCAAGTCAGGCAATTTACGCGACCATTAAAAAAATCACTTCCGAAATAGAGTCAAATCCTCAGATTCAAGACTGGTTGAAAACACATCCCACCGACGCACAAACCCAAAGATTTCACCAGTTAGTAGCTTTAGGAGAAAGTTTAGAAACAGTATTAATGCCCCTCGGTATTGTTCGTCCAGATTGGCGAAAAAATTCGAGATTAGCGGGGATTGATTCTGAACTGAAAAAAACCTTTTTTGCTGGTATAGCAAACCTGATAAAAGCTGCTATTAGTTACCGAACAATGTTGCCGAGGCGCACCCAAGATGAAATAGCCAAAGTTTTATTAAAACAGGGAGCATTTTTGTGGATAATTCGCACAAATCAAGTTGGAGGATTTGACCCAGATATTGAGCCGATCGCACCGACAGGGCTTTAAATCAGCAATCGGTTTGTAGATGATTCTGCGATTGAAATTGTTACTATAAAAACCAAGTCTGCCTCCCCAGACTAACAGATTGATATCATGTCCGGTCAATTACCCTGATTCCTGTAGATACTGTCTTGATCTGTCAAGGGGTAGCGAGCAAATAAGTTGGATCGAAAGGCTTTTGGGACTTTAAAATA
>NZ_JAUBRA010000136.1:0-5698 GCF_036701555.1 Microcoleus sp. Pol10D4 | reverse complement strand
AGACTCCCATCCAAATTGCCAACACGATTCAACATATCTATAATCTCATTCTATAGTCTTCTAGCGGGAAGGGAGTAGTAAATATATCCAGAAAAAAAAAGATAATGATATTGGATTTGAACAATCGACACTAGCTCACGAAATAGGGCACTGGGTACTTCATGTCAATCAAGATGAAGCAGATGGTTTGGTACAACAACTAGAACTACCTCTATTTTGCGAGGCTAGTGAAGACGTATTTCTGTGTAGAAATGTGAGCGAAATGCTTGTTGATAAGGTCGGTCCTAAAACTCAAGCTGATTGGATTGAATGGCAGGCTCAATATTTTGCTAGTTGTTTGTTAATGCCTCGATATATCTTGGAAGAGAAGCGAAGGGGACGTGATTTAACAAACTGGCGTCACCTCTACGCAATGGCTGACGCTCTTGGCGTAACAATATCAAACTTGACAAATCGCCTGCAAGACGTAGGGTGGATTTACATTCCCAAGGGTTCTAAACAAATCTATTTAGGTAATACTATACCTAATGGGCAGCAAAGCTTGTTTTAGTGAAATGCGCTCGCCCCTCTGCCATCCCGAATCCCAAAGTGCGATCGCCCTTATTTTCCGAAAGTGTGATCGCTCTCTCTTATCAAAAGAGTCAATAAAAACTTCTGGGTTTGTTTAACTATAAGTCTAAACGTGATAAGCAGTAATAGCAACTATTCCATCAGGACTATAAATAGCTTCAATGCGTCTAAAAGTAGAATGAGTCCACCACACTTTCAGGCGATTTCCCTGAGCCGGAGCCGTACCCATTCTACCGTAGCCTGCTGTCAATAGAAGTAACTCAAATTCTGTGGATGGCAAAGTTTTTACAGTAATTTGAGGGATACCGTCAAGCTTATGCTTATCAAGGGTCATAGCTACCTTGATAAGTGCTGTAAATGCGGTAGCCAGGGAATACTAAAGCAATGCCAATGGGACTGTGAATAGTCCCCGGATAGTTTTCTTCGGGCTCGCTACCCCCAATCCGAATTTTGAGCGCACCCAGCCAAATGTAGATCCCTGGAATTAAAGTATCTAAACTGTAGGCGATCGCTCGCATTTGAAGATCCGGGGGATTAATCGGTTTTAAATACTGTGGCTTTTCAGGTTGAGAAATGGACATGGCACTGATTCCCGTGCGTTAGGGTACAAAAACGGTCTTGTTGATTACACTTTAACATAACCTAAGTTTCACTTTTCACTTGTTAAGCTTATTTTACTATTTGGTCGCGATCGTCCTTACAAATTTCATATCCCAGCGTTTGATAAGCCTGAATATACGCTTCTAGAATCTCCTGTTGCGACACACCGTCAGGCTAATAAAATTGCTCTCCAGGTATCCGTTGCCACCAACGATCTTCTTCCCCGGCAGCCCATGCAAAGCAGTTATATTTTTGAGATTTAGGGCAGGTAAATTGATAATCCCTGCGAGACCAATTGGACTACTTAAATTCAAATTCTGCTCTTCTATACATTCTCTTCAATCGCGTAACCTTGATTTCTCCCCCAATCTATCCAAGCTGATGCCATCTGTTTTACCCTTCCCCTTTGTTCTGGTTGAATGGGATTTTCACCCGTAATTGCACTCAACGCCGATAACCAGTAAAGGGGATTTATTTTCAGTTCCGATAGCAACAGCGGCACGATTTGTGTTCCCATACTAATAATTTCCTGATAGGCAGGATGCTGAGACATTTGGGCAGTTGAAGAAAGTGCAGCAACATCTTTCTCCCAATCCCAGGCTAGTGCATAAAATTTGTCAACTATATCAGGGGGAATTTTAGCATTTTTGTTGAGAATATTTTGAGCAGTATTGGGTGAAAGACTTTCTGGCTGTGCGAGGAAGTTTTCGATGCCTATTAAAACTAACTCTTCTATCGATATATTCAAGTCGTTGGCGACTTTTTGTAACTTCAGAAGTCGCTCATCTGAAAGGGCGATCGCGATCGTATTCATCTGACTTACGCTCCTAGCATGATGCCTTAAGTATAGCCAATAAATTACTCACCTTTAGTCACCGTTAAACCAAATTGTAGGGTGCGTTAGACATTAATTCTTTCGATTTCAACAGGTTTGAAGGATCGGACGCACCCTACGAACAGTATTTCGATCGCCCCCACCATCAACTAGATGCAAGCTAGATCCAGTCCGGCCTGAATCGCGGGGTGTCCAGAAGTATAGAATAGAGGTTGCGGAACCGGCACACCGCCCGATCGCTCGCCCCCAGCAATTTGTTACCCTAAAAATAGAATCTTCGCTCCCTCAACTCCCTCCCATGAACAACGCTTCTCCCCTGATTCAAACGATAACTCCAGAACGCTGGGCCGGGTTTAGTATGGACTTTATAGGGGCGGGTTACACGGGTTTGTTGGTCAAAAACGGCCGCGCCGTGCGTACCCTAAAATCCGGGCGGCATTTCAGCTTTGCCCTTCCCCTGCTGGAACAGGCTCAAATTGTCCTCGTAGACACCAAACTCCGCAATTTGGACGTGCAGTCGCACGGAGATTTTTTGTCTAAGGATCGGTTTTTAATTGATGCTACTCTGACTGTTATTTATCAAGTTATAGATCCGAAACGAGTAGCTTTGGAATTGTCCGATCCTATAGCTGTTTTAGCAAGTGCAGTTAAGGATTGTATGGGATTAGCGATCGGGCAAATACCCCTACAACAGCTTATCAGTCAAGGACGGCTGTTGCTGCGCCAAAATTTGCTCGATCGCGTCCAAGATTTTTATACCCTAGGTTTTAACTTAGAAGACGTGCGAATTGGCGATGTCAGCTTTCCCGAAACCAACGGAGTTATTCGCCAAGTTGAGGGAATGAGTGCCCGACAAGAAGCAGAAAATGCCGCCGCCCTGCAAATGAGAATTGCCGAAGCAGGCCGCCCGATTGTTCCTCAATCTCCCGTACAGCAGTTAAACTTAATTTCAGGTAATTCTCCTGCAAGTCTTCCAGCTTCCGACACAGCAGCCGGGTTCGATCGAGATTTACAACAACTGACAGAACAACTTGCTCAAAACAGCCTCCCTGCTGGGAGAAATCCTCCCCAACTTGCACCAACCGTACTCGCAAGCAGCGATCGCAAAACAAGCGCATATTTAATCTACAAATTTTCTGGAGAAGCGATCGCCCTAACAGCCAATCCCTTTACAATTGGACGCGAACCAACCAACACTTTAGTATTACAAGATCCGCAAAGTTCGCGCTACCACGCTCAAATCCGCCGGGCCACTGACGAACTTGGCAAACAGCGGTATCAGCTTGTCGATAGCGGCAGTTCCAACGGCACTTTTGTGGGTGGGCAGAGGCTGGCGGCTAACGAGCCTTTTTGGCTGCCAAACGGCTGCGAAATTGCGATCGGCGACCAAAAATGGATCTTTCAAAATTCGTGAGTGAAAGATATGAAGATTTTTTTAAACAGGAGATAAACACAGATAAGTTCCATCAGCGTTTATCTGTGTTTATCTGCTGACATCTGCGGTTAAAAATCCCAATCTAAGTAACTTAGTTTAATCACAATATACAAGTAAAAAAATGCCGAATCTACCGTCAACAAGAGGAATGTTTTTTAACCGCAGATAAAAACAGATAAACGCAGATAAACGCAGATTAATTCCATCGCCTTTCATCTGTCAGGTTTCTGTAGGGGCGTTGTCACGAGTCCCCGTCCTTCCGACACAGGTTGACAAATCCCTCCGGCCCAATTCCCTATATTCCCCGGTAGAAGTCTCTTCCCAATCTTAGGGGGGATATCTCCACTAGCATTTCGAGCGACAATTTGTCAAGATTGAAAATATAAGTAGAGGACAACCCCATGAACTTTTCTATACAATCTGTTTACAACTGGTACCGCGACACCCTCCGCAACCCCAAATACCGCTGGTGGATTATTCTGGGAACGTTGGCATATCTGGTAAGCCCGATCGACATAGCCCCAGACTTTCTCCCCGTCATCGGACAAATTGACGATGTGGCGATCGCAGTCTTGCTGATTTCCGAAGTGTCCCAAATGGCGATCGACTACTTTAAATCTCGCCAAACAGAGACAGCATCAGCATCCGAAGCCACCGGTGCCCCTTATTCTGAAGCCAACGGCAGCACCGTTGACGTAGATGCAGTTTCTGTAAAATAATTGCCAAAAATAATCGAGCGCTACAACCCCGACTTCTTCAAGAAATCGGGGTTTTTGTTTTTTAAATGCCAACTGCTCAGATCGTGCTCCAAAGCTGGTAATTTTAACTATGATCCATCTGTGCTAACAACAAATTTTTATAGATGAAGTTTAGCGAAATAGTACAAAAACTTAACTTAGCCACCAGTCGCACCTTCACAGCGTCGGTTGCTACCGATCCAGAAATTACAGGCGCGGCCCCTGTTGATGAAGCTGCACCCGGTACTATCAGTTACATAGAAGGTGCTAAATTTGCCACTCATACAGCCACTACAAATGCTTCGGCTTTAATTTTACCCTTAGATGAAAGCCTCCAAGCTCAATGTACCGATCGCAACATTGCTTGGATTGCCGCAGCAGATCCGCGATTGCTGTTTGCTGAAACGATCGCCCTTTTCTATCAACCGTTTCGCCCACCATCCGAAATTCATCCCTCAGCCGTCGTTCACCCCTCAGCAGAAATTGGTGAAAATGTCTATATCGGCCCCAACGTCGTTATCCAAGCAAAAGTCAAAATTGGCAGCAACGTTTGCATTCATCCAAATGTCGTAATTTACCCAGATGCGGAAATAGGCGAAGGCACTGTTTTACACGCTAACTGTGTCATTCACGAACGTACTCGCATCGGGGCAAATTGCGTGATTCACAGCGGTGCGGCGATCGGCAGCGAAGGTTTTGGGTTCGTGCCGACAGCCTCCGGGTGGGTAAAAATGGAGCAGTCTGGCTGCACTGTATTAGAAGAGGGTGTTGAGGTTGGCTGCAACAGCACGATCGACCGGCCCGCTGTCGGAGAAACCCGCATCGGCCAGAATACAAAAATCGACAATTTAGTACACGTAGGTCACGGCTGTCAAGTAGGAAAAAATTGCGCCTTTGCTGCTCACGTTGGCATGGCCGGCGGAGTAAAAATTGGCAACAATGTAATTTTGGCAGGTCAAGTGGGAATTGCTAATCAAGCCAAAATCGGAGATGGGGCGATCGCCACTGCTAAAGCCGGAATTCACAGCGACGTGCCCGCAGGTGCGATCGTGACGGGCGTTCCAGCAATTCCCCACAAACTATTTCTCAAAGCCGCAGCCGTCTACAACCGCTTGCCAGAAATGTACCAGTCTCTGAGGCAAATTCAGCGCAAGCTCGATCGGTAGTCATTAGTTATATACTTAAGCATCTTGATTCATTCTTGTATAATGTCAAGTTGTGTAGGGGCGGATTCACGAGTATTCTTAATTTTAAAGCCCACAGCTCGATCGAGCCGCCCCCCATATAAGGACGCATCAACCGCACATGATATCACCTGTTAAAAGAAGAAGATTTCACGATCGCCCGCCACGAATTTTCGAGAGTTTGAGAGTCTTCTTCACGCGCGCGTGACAGGACACACTTAATTCAGTATACCGAAATTATTGACTATCCATTTCAGAGCTATAGTCATTTCAAATAAATGTGAGACAGACGTCAGATCATGATAAAATCGCTAAAAGTAGTTAATTAGAAAAAAAT
>NZ_JAUBRA010000135.1:0-5743 GCF_036701555.1 Microcoleus sp. Pol10D4 | reverse complement strand
GATTTAACAAGCTCCTAAATTCACTTATCATGCTTTCCTACTTTTGTCAAGTTCTAATACTGTACCTACGCCCTAGTTTTTAGTATGGATGCGGGGTTGCGAACGCTCCCCTTAGCCGCCCTCCATGACGGTTCCCAATTTCTAGTAGAAAAATACAGCATCGGACTCATTCCCAGTGTCAACTTGACCGATACCAATTATGAAAGCGTTAAAAATGCTGAAGTTTTAGCAATGGGAGCCTCGCAATTTACCAATAACCAACCCTTGCTAGCAGTGCCCGCAGAACTTAACGCTATTGCCTCCGAATGGAAAGGCGAATCTTTCCTTAATCAAACCTTTACTCTCAATAATCTGAAGTCGCAACGCCGCGCCCAAGCCTATCGAATTATTCACCTCGCCACTCACGGAGAGTTTAAGTCAGGAGTACCGAGCAATTCTTACATTCAGTTATCAGACACCAGGCTAACACTCGATCGCGTGCGCGAACTAGGGTGGAATCAGTCGCCTAAAGTTGAACTATTGGTGTTGAGCGCTTGTAAAACTGCTGTGGGTGATGAAGGCGTGGAATTAGGCTTTGCGGGGCTAGCTGTGCAAGCGGGGGTAAAGTCAGTTTTGGCTAGTCTTTGGTACGTCAGCGATGAAGGTACTTTAGGGTTAATGGCTGAATTTTACCATCACTTGAAGGTCGCGCCGATTAAAGCTGAAGCCTTGCGGCAGGCTCAAATTGCTATGATTAAAGGTCAAGTTCGCATTGAAAATGGCCGTTTAATTTTGTCTAACTTAAATAAGGAGTTAGAATTGCCACCAGAATTAGCTAAACTAGGTAATGAAAACCTCTCCCATCCTTATTATTGGTCGGCATTTACAATGATTGGGAGTCCTTGGTAAGGTATAAAGGTGATGGCGGTTGCTTCTTGACTCGCGACAGAAATTTGCTTTGTTCCTGGTAATGACCTAGTAGTAATTGCAGAAATACTAACAATATTATTGCGAACGAAGCGAAGCAATCGCAAAGACTTATGGAATCACTACCATCTAATTGCTAGTGATTTTATAAGTGCTATAGCAATCCGATCTGAGTCTCACAACACAACGCCCTCTTGTCTTCCTAGACTTCTTGTATAGCAAGACTTTCAGATTTTACAGATATAGAAAATCACTTAGGATTGCTATATGACAAACTTAATGGTCTCGAACTAGATGTGAGTGCTGCACTGTTAAGAGAAACTGCTGCCTCTATGACTGATGTGATGCAATTTCTGGGAGATAGTCCACCAAAGTTACTAGCTCCTTATCAAATCAGAATCATTGATGGCAACTGTTTAGCTGCTACAGATCATCGTTTAGAAGCCCTGAAGCCCTATGCAGCGAAAGCTTTACCGGGTAAGTCTTTGGTTGTACTTGTTGACCCCGACTTGAAAATGGCGATTGATGTGTTTCCTTGTGAGGATGGTCACGCTCAGGAACGTTCTTTATTTGAGTCGGTATTACAGCGGGTAAAACCTGGTGAATTATGGATTGCCGATCGCAATAAGTAGTCAAACAAAATTAATTACACAAACAACTAATATGATATAATAAAAAATATTAAGTTGTGTTCAAAGAGGTTTTATATGTTTTTACTTCGAGATATCAATCCACTTTCGTTGAAATTGCTAAACCGAATTTATCGCGAAAGCAGACATCATCAAGTGCGGCAAAGAGCACATTTTCTGATTTTAGCTTCACAAAATATCACAAATAAAAACTTAATGAAAATCTTTAAAGTTAGTTATAAGACCATGTATAACTGGTTGAATCGATGGGAAGATGAGGGAATGCTCGGATTATATAATAAACCAGGTAGAGGCAGAAAAGAAACATTTAATGCCGCACAATCAGAGCAAATTAGAGACTGGGTAAAATTGCAACCAAAACAATTAAAGCAAGTAGTACAAAAAATCAAAAAAGAATGGTCTGTTAATATAAGTACAGAAACAATTAAGAGAATAATTTAAAAAAAAAGATGAGTTAGCATAGGATGCGTCGAGGTGTGGGCGGCAAGCCAGACCCCATAGAATACAAGGAAAAAAAAGAAAAGTTGTCAGAATTAAAACAATTAGAAGATGAGGGAAAAATTGATTTATACTATTTGGATGAGTCCGGATTTTGTGGCATCCCTTGTGTCCCTTATGGATGGCAAGATATTGGTGAATATTTGTCAATTGATAGTCGTAGAACAAAGCGTTTAAATGTCTTGGGAATCATGAATCGGCAAAACACTCGACCTGCTTATGTTTCAGAGCAGACTATTAATTCTGATGTAATTATAGCCTGCATAGATACTTTTTTTGCTGTGGTGGAGCGGCCAACAGTTATTGTAGTAGATCAAGCTTCTATCCATACTAGCAATGCCATTTTTGAGAAAATTGAAGAATGGAAAGAACGCGGTTTAACTATATTTGAATTGCCTACTTATTCACCTGAATTGAATTTAATTGAGATTTTGTGGCGGTTTATCAAATATCAATGGCTCGAAATAGATGCCTACTCTAGCTGGCAATCTCTTGTTTCATCTGTAGAAAGAATTCTTAAAGAATTTGGAGGTAATTATGT
This sequence comes from Microcoleus sp. Pol10D4, assembly GCF_036701555.1. Taxonomy (NCBI): domain Bacteria; kingdom Bacillati; phylum Cyanobacteriota; class Cyanophyceae; order Oscillatoriales; family Microcoleaceae; genus Microcoleus; species Microcoleus sp. Pol10D4. The sequence continues at coordinate 3,148 of NZ_JAUBRA010000135.1, read as the reverse complement.
AATTAATTTTGCTTAACTACTTATGTGTACTCAAGGGTTTCTCTTTGATATCTGTAACGCCTCATTACTCACAAGTTAAGCTAAAAACACTGTTGTCAATGAGTAATCTTACTCATTTTTTACCGAGATCCCAATTAAAATATGACTCCATTTGTTCATTCGTTATTGAAAAAAAATTGTTCGGGACTTCTTTGAGTTCCTGGGAAAGGAGAAATAATTAGCCTGATATGAGGTTTTCGCTGTCGCTTAACAATCCCTAAATCTTGATTTTTCGCGTCGGCAAAATACTTAACTAGGTCAGAAGCTAATCCTTTTTGATATGCCACAGAAAAATGATACATCCCCCGATAAATCATTTCTAATGAAATACGTTCAATTGGCACTCCTAATTCATCCGCAACTGCATCTCCTAAATCTACTAAAACCGCATAAAATAGCCAAGTAGCCCCGATTTGGAGCTGGATTCCGTTGGACGAACCAGTCCATAAATAACTTAAATTTAGGAGTCTCTTTACTGTACAAAATGCGTCTTCAATTCCCCAGCGTCTTTGATATAAATCTGCAACTACATAGGGCTTGCTGAATAATTGATCGCTTTCCCAAGAACAGGAGCGATCGATATATTCAAGCTCGATTTAAGATAAGTTTTTCAGGCGTTAATTTCCTCCAAGTATAATTGGAGATTATCTTCAATCTAAAAACAGGTGTTGTTTTGCCCGAACGACATAAAAACACACAAAAAACCTGGCGCAATCAGGTAGAAAGGTTCATTACTAAAAAAGTAATAGCAATAACTGTTTCAGAAGTATTATCAAGTTTTGCCATCACTCTATTCAGACTGAATCTTCGTTTACCTTGTCCAAATTTACCCTCAATTGCATTTCTAATTCTCTCATCTGACAAGGCTTGCTTCTTTTTTTCTTTACTGACTGTTGCTGGGGGTCTTCCCAAGGGCGGACCACTGATTCTAATACCTTTTTCTTTACACCATGCTCGGTTTTCTCTTGTACGATAAATACGATCGGCATGAACTGACTCTGCATAATATCCGGTGAACCTATGATATGCTTCTACTTGCGCTTTTAAGTCTCCTGATTCGTTGAAACTATCCCAGCTCATTCGGTCTAAGAACACATATCCCTCAAAGCAACTGTAAGGATTCAGGTAAAAAATAGTGAGCGTGAGAGCTGAAAAATATGGTAATGTAGTCAGATGAGCGAAAAGTCAGAGTTATCAGCAGCACTAAAATTAGAAATGGTTGACCAGTTGAGCCACCAGGAGCTGGTCAAAATTGTGCTCACCCAACAGAAGCTGATTGAAAAATTACAACTCCAGCTCGAAAAGCTCCAAGAGAGACAGCCTAGCAATAGCAAAACATCATCGAAACCCCCATCAAGCGATCTGATACAGAAATCACAGACAGCCAAAGCTGACAACTCAAAAGAGTCAGAGTCCGAGCCAAAGCGCAAACCAGGAGAACAGCCGGGACATATCGGCAAAACCCGAAAAGGATTTGGGCGAGTAGATAGATATCAAATCAGCACTCCTGACTCTTGCGAGCATTGTGGTAGCCCTGAATTAAGTGATGCGATCGGTTATAGCAAGCAGCAAGTAGCCTGTAAAGCCAGCCTTACCAATTGAAGTAGTGGAATATCAACGAGTCAAATGTCAATGCCTAGAATGTGGAGCAATGGTGATTGGCTCACCAGCATCCGGGATAGTTCCAGGACAAGACTTAAGCATCGACTTACAAGCATTATTGATATGGTTAGGTAATTATGGGCATATATCCTACGAAAAACAACAAGAATTTCTGCGGGAATTAGGTGGAATTGAAATTGGGCTTGGTACTTTACAAGCAACAAATGCGCGGGTAGCTGATGCTGTCAAGCCCGCCGTTGAAGCCTTATGGAAATGGGCACCATTACAAGCCAACGTTCATGTCGATGAAACCCCGTGGTGTGTCAAGGGAGTCAAAGAATGGTTGTGGACAGCCACAGGTCAAAATTTTTGCCTGTTCCATGCGGCAGACACTCGCAGTAGAGCCGAATTAGAGACAATGCTGGGTTCGGAGTTTGCTGGAGTATTGAGTTCTGATGATTTTAGCGTCTACAACGGTGTTGAGGTGGGAGCGCAGCAGAAATGTTTAGCTCATCTACGGCGACATTTTAAGAAAGTTCTGCAAATAGGTCACGGTAACCACACTGTCGTCGCCTCTGCGTTCTTGGATTTAATTGATGAGGCATTCCGACAACATCGCCTAGGGCGCCAGCACCCTGAAGAACTCGATTATCACACTTGGGCCAGGGACTTTAAGGTCTCTCTGGCAGAATTGTTAAATACTTGGCAAGGTCATGTTGGTTATGCTGCTGGACTTTTACTGCGTTCATTACGTGAGAAAGCGCACCAATGGTGGTATTTTTTAGACCACCCTGAAATTCCCCCTGACAATAATTTGGCGGAACGTTCTCTGCGACTAGCTGTGACTAAGCGTAAGATATCTGGCGGTTCCCGCTCTATGTCTCGGTTTGAACAAACTGCTGATTTGTTATCTGTGATTCAGACTTGTCGGTTTCAAGGTATTCGTGCAATAGATTTTTTCCGTGATGCTCTATCTGCCCATTCTTGTGGCTTGTTTATGCCTTCTCTTATTCCCCAATCAAAGACCTGAATCCTTACAAGCAACTGGCTGATAGTTTAGCTCCAAACTCTACTTTTTTCCCTGCTTTTCCTCTGACTATGGGACCGATATGGGGTTGGCTTAAACTTACTATTCTCTGCTCAATACTGTGTTTATTGTTATAAAATAACCATTGCTGTTGGCGATAGACTTCTGTGAGGACTAGCAGGGTTTTATATTGCTTTTTATTCAGACTTTTTAAGGTCGCACCTAACTCTATTAGCTGTCCAATATGAGCTAAATTTCTTTTGATATATTGGAGTTATTTTTTAATTGCTTGTCTTTTTTTGTTTTGGGTTGGTCGTCTTTGTTTGGCTACTGCTAAGTAGTCTTTTCTCGCAAGATTCCGGTAGGTTCTTGGCTTTTTTTTCTTTGTCTTTTAGAGATTTATACTGGAGTTTAGACTAAGCACAAATTGACTCAGCCTGAGCTGAGTGGAAAAAATGGTTAATCAGCGAGAGGTTCTCA
>NZ_JAUBRA010000134.1:0-5824 GCF_036701555.1 Microcoleus sp. Pol10D4 | reverse complement strand
GCCGACTTTCGTAAGTCCCGACATTAAACAGATTGTTTGACCATCTCAGCAGTTGCTCTACAATGGATTTGTCGAATTCCTTTAAATGCCAGATATCTTTTTGTACTGCATACATTTGACTTTCACCTCCCTTGATTAATTTTACTGCATTTGGTAGTTGGGAAATTGGTAGGCAGGATAAATCTTGCGATGCCCTTTCATCCCTGCACTAAAGTCACAGGGTTTTCAGGGAGTTTTTTATAATCGAGCAATTTTCGCTGGGCGGTTTTTTATTTTAGATTTTCGATTGTTAACAGTCAACTAATTACCATTCCGATTCTAATGGCAATTCAAAAAAACTCGGACTCAGATGTATATCGGTCAAATCCGTTTCGCTCAAATAAGCGTCGGTCAAAAATACCCCTTTTAAACTTGCGCCTTTGAGGTTAGTACCTTTCAGGTTAGCACCTCTGAGATTAACTCGGAATAAATGAGCATCGCTCAAGTCTGCCTCAGTTAAATCTGCTCCCTCCAAATTTACTCTCATCAAATCTGCTTTTCTGAGGTCAGCTTCGTTTAACTTAGCGCCGCTGAGGTTAGCTTTTGTCAAGTCTACACCTCTCAAGTCTGCCCCGCTCAAGTTAGCGAACAGCAAAGTAGCTCCGGTGAAATCTGTCTCCCTCAAATCGGCATCCCTTAAATTAGCGCCGCTGAGGTCAGCCCTTGTTAAGTCTACACCCCGGAGGTCAGCAGAACTCAAGTTTACTTGGTGTAAAATTGCGCCGCTTAAATCGGCTCCTCTTAAATCCGTTCCCTCCAAGTTTGCACCTTTGAGGTAAGCTTTTTTTAAGCTAGCTCTGCTGAGGTCTACATTTTTGAGATTGACCGAAGTTAAGTTAGAAGCGCTCAAATTAGCTCCGCTTAAATCTGACCCGTTTAAGTCGGCTCCGGTTAAATTTACCCCTTGCAGCGATACATTGGGAGCAATTAAATAAGCTCCACCCAGAGCGGGGTCAATGCCTTCTGAAAACAAAGTCTTGTTGCTGTAAACAGCTTTTTCTAAAATCGTGGCGTTCAAACTGGCTTCCCTCAAGTCCGCTCCGCTGAGGTTGGCTCCTGCTAAGTTGGCCCGATCGAGTTTTGCGCCAAATAAAATAGCTTTGTATAAGTTTGTCCGCCGCAAATCGGCTCCTTTTAAATCGGCTTCGGTCAAATCTACCCTAGCCAGATTTAAGCCAGGGAGCGAAGCATTGGGAGCTAGCAAAAATGCTCCCATTGCACCCGGATCAATATCATCGGGAAAGATAGTCCGGTTGTTGTATACGGCCTTGTCTAAAATGGCACCGCTCAACTGAGAACCGCGCAAATCCGCCCCACTGAGGTTGGCTCTGGTTAAGTTGGCTTCGTGGAGATTTGCTCCAACTAAATTAGCCTTGATCAAACTTGCTTGTTTGAGGTTGGCGCCCGTGAGCTCTGCTCCTACGAGAGTAGCTTCTCGGAGGACAGCACCGGTCAAATCGGCTCTAGTGAGGTTAGCTAAATTGAGAAATGATTCAGCTAAATCTGCCCCGCTGAGATTGGCGCCAGTAAGGTCGGCTTCGATCAGGTCTGCATACCTGAGAATAGCGTTGCTAAGGTTGGTTTCTCGGAGGTCGGTGCCTCTGAGGTTTGCTCCCCGGAGTTCCGCGCCTCCGAGGTTGGTGCCTTTAAGTGCTTGTCCCCTGAGGTCGAGCCGGTGCAGAAAGTCACCAACGTTCATTTGCATGTCAAATTCGCTCTCTTTAATGCTGAACCTAGCTTGACATTCCGATGGCTGAATCGGAAATAGGACCAAAACTATAAATTTTTTGAGGTTGAAGCTTGGCGCACACGGACGCGACTTGTTCGAGGGGGAAGGTTTCGCGATCGAGCTGGACTTGCAGGGTTTTGAGCGGATCTGCACCGGAGGAAACCATTACTTCTAATGTTTGCAAATTCGGCTCTGTGCTGATTTCGCTCAGAATTTTGCCGATCGCCTTGACGTAAGGATGGTTTGGATCTTGGTACCAATCGGGGCCTGCGAGTCCGGCTTGATCGAAGCCTAGGTGAACAATGAGGGAGCCTTCTCCGAAAAGGGCTATTCCCACCGGCCGCGCTTCTTCTTGCAGCAGCAAGTGCTGGTTAGCCGCCAAATGCCGGAGTTTTTCGAGGTGTTGGTACCGATTTTGGATTGCAGAATCTTCCTCTTTTCCCTCTGACGAATGTCTCCTACCTTCTTCCTTCGTTTCGTTCCACTGAATCGCCACTGTTACTAAATAAGTTTGCAGTAGCATATGACCGAGTTTTTCGGCTTTTGTTGCCAGATAGATCGAGTTGTAATCTGTGGCTTCAATTAGTAAGGGGACGCGATCGGCTACTTCAATGCCGTAACCTTTCAAACCGGCAATTTTGCGCGGGTTGTTGGTAATTAAGCGAATTTTTTTAACTCCCAAATCGTTGAGCATTTGCGCTCCGACGCCGTAGTTTCGCAAGTCGGCGGGGAATCCCAACCGTTCGTTGGCTTCGACTGTATCGAATCCCAAATCTTGCAGCGAGTAAGCTTTTAGTTTATTTACCAATCCAATGCCGCGACCTTCTTGGCGCAAGTAAACTATGACGCCAGAACCGACATTTTCGATCATTTTCAGTGCCGCTTGCAGTTGCATCCGGCAGTCGCAGCGCAGGGAACCCAAAGCATCGCCTGTCAGGCATTCGGAATGCACCCGCACCATCACGGGTTTGTCTTTAAATTCGGCCGGGTCGCCCTTGACAATAGCAACGTGTTCTGAATTGTCTTGGGTGTCGCGGTAGGCGTAAATCATAAACTCGCCGAATTGAGTGGGCAATTGGGCGACGGTTTCGCGGCGGACGAATCGATCGTGCTTGAGTCGGTAGCTAATTAAGTCAGCAATACTGATTATTTTAAGGTTGTGGGTTTTGGCGTACTCGATTAATTCGGGCAACCTCGCCATCGAACCGTCGGGGTTTTGAATTTCGCAGATGACGCCGCTGGGATACAGCCCAGCGAGTCTGGCGAGGTCAACGGATGCCTCGGTGTGACCGGCGCGTTTGAGGACGCCGCCGTCGATCGCCCGCAGGGGGAAAATGTGACCGGGACGGCGCAAGTCTTGAGGTTTGGTGTCCGGGTGGATGGCTACTTGGATGGTGCGCGCCCGGTCTTCGGCGGAGATGCCGGTACTGACGCCGTTGACTGCATCGATGCTGACGGTGAAGGCAGTTTGGTTGTTGTCAGTGTTTTTGCTGACCATCAGGGGCAGTTCCAGGCGATCGAGCCTTTCGCCACTCAAGGCTAGACAAATCAAACCCCGCGCGTTCACGGCCATGAAATTGATGTTGTCGGGGGTGGCGAATTGGGCGGCACAAATCACGTCGCCTTCGTTTTCGCGATTTTCGTCATCGACTACTACCACCATGCGACCTGCTTTGAGGTCTACGAGGGCGCTGTCAATTGAGTCAAATTGAAAGGATTGAGTTGAGGTGTTGTTATTTGTCACTGAGGAGTTCAAGCTATAAACAGTAATGTTATGGAAATAGAATGTATTTTCGATTGTAACCTTTTGTTTCCGACAGGGCGATTCCCCAGTCCAGATGAGTTTGACAATCTTTTTAAAGTCACTTACTATAATTATTGCATCTTGTCAACAAAATCTCTCCCAAATATTTCATGAGTTTGACTGAGATCGCGAATATTTTAAGTAAACCGTACTTCTAAGCTCCTAATTGCTTAATTATAATGTTGATTGTTGGGAGACAATGTGCGATCGGGCAAAAGCAATATTGAAATTAGGGTCGATTACTGCAAGATTGTGGCTAATGGAATAGATGATTTTTTGAGGAAGGCTGACATTTTAAAGCTCCGCCCGATGGGACAATATTGATATCCCGTCAAATTATCCCAACCATGAATAATTGGCCGAAATTCCTCCCCGATCCTACATCGTGCGCGAGAGGGTTTGCCTTAAGCATTAGCTTTTGGCTGATTGTTTCTTTACTATGGCCCAATGCTTACTACTATTCCTACAGATTTAGCAGGACGTACTGGTACACCATCAGGAACTCTGACTGGGAATCCCCGATCGTACTTGCTTGGTTGTGCCAAATCTGGTTATTTGCTTTCTATCACTGGGGGGTAACTAAGTTTGCCGAGTGGGTGGAAATTCGCCGGCACAATCAGCAACCACAGGCAATATCGGCATGGCAGCATTGGAGGGAAGGCATTATCGCATTTCTGACGCTACCTGCTGCGATTGTAATGGGAATTCCGGCGATCGCGCTTTTTATGCTGCCGCTCAGAAGCTTTTCGGGCGCGCTCGTTGCTTTAATTCTAGGAACTGCGATCGCATCTGCTTACCTGTATCACTTCCGCTTTGCAAAGCTGCTTAAAACTCTTCTTAAATTCTTATGGATTTTCTATGCAGAGCTTCTAAAGATACTTGAACTTTTGTTAGTTCCAGTATTAACTGGTACTCCGTTTTTTCTGCTAACTGTTGCGACGGCCGAAATCGTGCCAATACAGCTACTGCCGCTGACAACCTTTCTGTTAGTTATTTGCGTACTGCTGAGCGGGATAGTGGGATATGCAGCTTTGCAGTATTGGTCAGCGCATCTAGTTAATTGGGCTGCGACGTGGTGGCCCGCTGACTCTCCTGGTTACAGTCGCCTTCAAGCCCGAAAAGCCTGGAAACACAACAGGACAGCAACCAGCCAATCTTTTGTTCGGCACACAACCAGTTGGCACTTAGCGGCTAACGACACTACCAACCTAATTTACCTAAACCTCATAGCCAGCGTACTCGGTGCGATCACTTTTCTGTTGTTTGGAGAGTCTTCAGAAGGGTCAGAAACACAAGAAGAGATTTTAGGATCTGCCGTGGCGCTAGTGTGGGTGGCGGTGTGGCATTTCTGGGGGTGGCCGCGCGAAGTAGAAATTGCTAGAGGTAAGCCGGAGGCTAAGAAAAGTCAGAGTTCAGCTAAGAAAAAGCGATCGCCCAATTCTAACTCACCGCCTCCCAATCCGGTAGAACAAGAGCTAAACCAGCTCAAAGCCTCAACTGGAATGAATCGGATGAAGCCTGTGAGACGATCGGCCCAGCCAACTCCTGAAGTTCCTCAATGGTACGTGTTTCGCAGCGGTGAAGCCAAAGGGCCCTATACCAAATTGCAATTATGGGAGGTTCAGGAAATCACAGCCCGAACCAAAGTGCGGCGCGGGGAAGCCGAGTGGCAGCGCGCCGGTGAAATTCCAGAATTAGCGTCGTACCTCACTCAAAAATAAGACAGTACACGTCACCCCACGTCCATCGGCGTCTAAGACGATCGCACTGCCCAGAAAGTAGCGCTATTCTTAGAAAAGGGATTTGTGTCAGCGAGACTCCCGGAGATTTTTATGAATATTACTTTGAGTCCTGAGCAGGTGAAATTGATCGAAGCGCAATTAGCACTGGGGCAGTTTACCTCGCCGGAAGAGGTGATTACAAAAGCCCTCCAGACTTTGACTCAAACGCGGAAGCTTTATTGCGAGTGGGTGGAAGAGGTGCGCTCTTCGGTGGAGGAAGCGGAGGCGGAACTATCGCGGGGTGAGGGAATTCCTTTAGAGACTGCGATCAAGCAATTGCAGGAAAAGTTTCGCAAGGCACGAGAGGTTCAGGGATGAGCCGATGCTTTGTCTCTCCAACAGCAAGCCGAGACTTGGATGCCATTGGTGATTATTTTGTTGGGCGCAATATTGACTGGAGTTTAGACTAAGCACAAATTGACTCAGCCTGAGCTGAGTGGAAAAAATGGTTAATCAGCGAGAGGTTCTCAA
>NZ_JAUBRA010000008.1:0-156830 GCF_036701555.1 Microcoleus sp. Pol10D4 | reverse complement strand
TCATTGGTTTTCTCACCGGATGGTCTTGGATTTTACATTCTTTATCTCTATCACATCTTTAAAAAAATGGTATTAGAATCCCAATTCTATCGAAAGTACACCCTACAAACTGACAATGCCGCGTTTAACGGCAACAATCACAGCTTGAGTGCGATCGCTAACATCTAACTTATTCAAAATCCGATTAACATGGGATTTAACAGTACCTTCACCAATACTCAAAGCAGTCGCAATATCCGCATTACTCATTCCCTTCGCCAGTGAGCGGAGTACTTCTAGTTCTCTTTCACTCAGTTCTGGATTGCTGAGGCGCTGTACCAACTTTGCTCCTACATCGGGCGGAATATACTTCTGACCCCGATGAACGGTACGAATGGCATTCAGAAGCTCGTCAGGTTCAGTTTCTTTCAACAGATATCCTTTTGCGCCTGCCTGCAATCCCCGATAAATATCTTCGTCACTATCATACGTGGTTAGTACAATAATCCGAGCCGATTTAGCAGCAGCACAAATTGCACCGATGGCGGCAACTCCTTCCACTTCCGGCATTCGCAAATCCATGAGTGTAACATCCGGTTGATGTTCCCGAAATAAGGCGATCGCTTGTTCCCCATTTTCGGCTTGGGCAATCACCTGCATATCTGGGTCACGGTTAATAATCGTGGCTAATCCTTGCCGAAAAATAGCATGGTCGTCCGCAATCAAAACCCGAATAGTCGTGGTTTCGCTCATTGTGATGTTACTCCCGATTGATGGTGACAATAATCTCTGTTCCTTGTCCAGGTTGACTCCTAATCGTGAGTTGTGCGCCGATACGCTCTGCCCGTTCGCTCATGCCGAGTAAGCCAAATCCCTCAGAGGATGGAATACTTCCAACTCCAAAGCCCTGTCCATTGTCTTTCACGCGCAAGCAAAACTGATCGCGATCGTATACTAGCTGGACTCGAATTTCGTCAGCATTGGCGTATCTAATCGCATTGGTCAATGCTTCCTGCCCCATTCGCAGTAGGTTACTCTCGACTTCAGTCGGTAGAGAATACACTGTACCTTCAATCTCATAATATAAAGTGGTATCCATTGCGGCAGTTCTGATTTGAGCGATGAGACGATGTAGAGCGCTCTGTAAATTGCCCTCCTCCAAAAGCTGAGGACGGAGCGCGACGACCGATCGCCGTGCTTCAGCCAGTCCAGTTCGCGCCAATTCTTTGATCAGGTCTAGGTGTGCTTGAGCTGCTTCTAAATCATCTGTTAGCACCTGGTTTGCGGCTCCTACCTGAGCGAGAATACCTGTAAATGCTTGGGCGAGTGTATCGTGAATTTCGCGTGCCATGCGGTTACGCTCTTCTAAAATCGAGGCTGCTTCTGCTTGCTTTTGCGGCGTAATATCTCGCACTAACCAAATCACCTGCTCGTGCCGAATCGGGGCAATGCGAACCGAAAACCACATTTCTCGTCCAGCTATCCAGTGGCTGTATTCAACGGTGAGGACTTGTTGGGTTCTCAGTACCTGCTGAATGCAACTCAGGAATTCATCGGCTTGTTCCTTGGTAAGGAGTTGATGCAGTGTTTTACCAATCTGCTCCTCGATTGGTCTACATGACTGATTGGGATCTCTCTCGACTGCATCGAGTACTTGCCCTTCAGCAGTTAGTACATACAACGGGTCGGGAATTGCCGTAATTAAAGTTTGCAGCTCTTTCTCTGAAGCTTGTAGAGCGGCTTCTGCTTGCTTGCGATCACTAATATCCGCAATCACCCCTTCGATGTAGTCATCGTCTGCATTCAGATAAAGAGAGAAAAGCCCCCAAAACAATGTCCCATCTCGTTTTCGCATCTGGACTTCAAAGCTTCGCACTTCTCGATCCCGCTTCAGCAACTCAATGAGGTGTTGGTGATCGCTGGGATCTGCATAATAGCCTATGACGTGTTCAAGCCCAATGATCTCCTCTGGTGAATCAAAGCCAAACAGATTGGCATGGCGTTGATTGGCATCGAGAAGTAATCCATCCGAGAAGCGGACTCGGTAGATGCCAACCTGCGAGTTTTCAAAGATATTGCGGAACTTGGCCTCACTGCGTTGTAATGCCTCTTCTGCTTGCCTACGCTGGGTGGTGTCGTTGCCCACCGATAAGATTTCAACGACATCTCCCTGATCATTGAAGATGGCTTGATTCGACCAGGCCATCCAAACTCGCCGATCGTCTCGACACAGGTTTTCACTCTCACCTTGCGGGTACAATTGAGGATTACGAAGTAAATCGTGAACAAATGGTTTGACATCACGTCCAGAGGTTTCGATGTCTGGAATGATTGTTTCAAATAAGGTTCGCCCTAAAATCTCATGTTCTTCATAGCCCAGGAGTTTCACCCCATAATCGTTGATGTATCGAATCCGTCCTTGCGTGTCATAGCGAATGATGACTGAATTCGCGGTTTGTAGCAGGTTGCGGTAATTGGCCTCACTTTGTCGTAACGCAAAAGTTCGTTCTGCGACCTGTTGCTCTAAAGTGCAGTTGTAGTCGGCTAGGAGTTTCTCGGCTTGTTTGCGCTCTGTAATGTCCTGAAAGGTAGCGATCGCATAAGCGATATTGCCCTGTTGATCAAAAACTGGTGTTCCCCGTGCCTCAATTAGAATTGTGACATGATCTCGACGAATTTCTATATCTTCAGTCCTGATGCGTTCGCCCCTTAATGCCCGCACAATAGGCAAGCTCTCCGCTGGATAGATTTGATCCGTTCCCGCTACATAAAGCTGATAAGCCTCTGAGAGCTGCTCCGGTGCTATGGAAGTATCAGTTTCTTTGCCTATGAGTTGATTGCCGCATTGGTTGGCATAGTAAGGGCAACCCGTCGCATCCACGATCGCAATTCCCACTGGAATCGCTTCGAGGAACTGGGTGATCTTGCTTTCCTTAGCCTGCAGTTCTGAGTAAAGGTTGGCATTTTCGATGGCGATCGCTGCTTGAGTCGATAATAGCTGCAAGACCTGCGATCGCTCTGGTGTAAATACTCCAGTTGCTAACTGATTTTCTAAATACAATACACCGACCAGCTTGGCTTGATTTAGCAGCGGTAAACAGAAAACAGATTGAGGCTGGTTCTGTTGAATATATGGCTCATTAATAAAAGCACCTTCACGAGTCGCATCATTTAAGATGACAGGCTTCAGAGTCCGAATCACATATTGAATGATTGATTCTGGCAATTGTTCGGCAATTGGAATAGACTGTAACACCTGAGTCGCACAAGCATTTTCATCGGCATTGAGTTCACAAGCCGCTTCGATTAACCATTTTCCTGAGTTTTCTAAAATCAGATATCCGGTTTGTGCGCCAGCATTCTCAATTAAAGTTTGCATCAGTAATCGCAGCAATTGCTTCAGTTCAATTTCACGAGAAATCGCCTGTGAAGCTTTCATCACTGCTGCTAAATCGAAAGCGGTATGGAAGGGATTAGTGATAGTTTCAGCAGTAATAGGAATTGATGTGGAAGCAGCTCTAGACGACTGAGAAAAGAACTGTGGATAGCGAGTTTCTAAGTCTTTAACTTTAGCGATCGCGCCCCAGCGATCGTAACAATAATGCGCCTCTTTCATATAGGTTTGAGCAATTTTTGACCGACCTCGCGCCAGATAATGTTTAGCCGCTAATTCATACGCGAGTGCTTCTTCCTGGATATACTCATTTTCAGCAGCACCTGCGATCGCCCGTTCATAAAACTCTTCAGCCTCAAGAAATTGCCCTAAGACTCGTGCTTTCTCTGCCTCGACTAGATAAAATTTATGTAGATAATTCATTGGGGCGTGTTCTGCCCATTTCTGCATTTTTTCTTGGTTGGTGTTAACACAGTTTAGCCAAGCTGCTTTGTCAGAGTTTGAAGCATCGAGCGATAGGCTCAAAAGCGCCAGAGAATGATAGAAACAGAATATAGGTAGAATCGTTATTGCTGACACCTCTTCAAAATGTTGCTTTGCCAAAATAGCAGTCTGTTCAGCTTGATGGTGTTCTTCAAATAGATAACACAACATGACTTTGTGCAAATAGAGTATTTGAATTACAGTTCCATCTTTAACTGCAATAGCGTGTGATAACGCCTCCTCTTCATTACACACCCGACCAACTAAGCGACTGGGATTCTCAGCCCTGTCTAGCAAATTAAGAATGGTCTGCCGCAATATTGTCAGCCAATTCGAGGGACTTTCTCGTCTAATTTGGTCGATCGCTTTGCTGTAAATTACTGTTTTTTGTTCCAGTTGAGTAAGTTCCTCTCCAGCAAAAAATGAGTTATGGCACACGTAATATGCAGCATAACCAGCAGATTCAAAGTCTCCGGTTTCCACTCCTTCCTGATAAGCCTCAACCAGCAGTGGTATCGGCTCCTTAAGATGCACCTTCCAGTGCATAACATGCTCACTAAATAACTGTAATGCTCTAGCCTTGCCTTTTTTGGTATTCAATCGTTCTGCCGAGGTAAGAGCCAATTGACCAAATTTATAGCCGAGTTCAATGTCTTGAACAACTCCACATAGAACAAATCCGTAGGCAGCATAATACAGCGGTGACCAGATAGTATTACCGTAGTTGATTGATAAATTTACCGTTTTGCATATAATCAGTATCCACAGTGCTGGTAACGTTATAAATGCAGCAGACCCCATATTCGATAGGATTGTTATAGCTGCCACTGGTTCTGGTGCAGCCACCTCTGGTAAATTACTCAAGTCTTCGATTTCTCGTTCAGCGAGTAGTGCAGCCGTTGACTCCAATTCCCTTTGAATATCTGCCAGACTTGGATTTTCTATTAAATCTATTCCCAAAAGCTTTAACGCTTCCAACCCAGTTTTTAGTGTTTCTTTCAGGTTGCCCTGTGACGAATATCCTTGAATTCTGCTATCGTAAGCCTGCACTTTGTCAACCACTGTTTTGGCACGATCGAGTACCACTTCTACCAACTGTTCCATCTCATCAAAGCGACCCTGGAGATACGCCGCTTCTGCTGCTTCTGAGTACAGCGCTAAGGTAAGGTCATACTCACTCTGCCAACTCTCTGAATTGAGGAGTTTAAGCCCTGTAGTGAAATACTTAAAAGCTGCTTCATAAGCCGTTGCTGCCTTTGCTTTCTGACCTGCCATTAAATTCAATCTGGCAATTTCAGTTCGTTCGGATCGAGCAGTGACTAGCTCAAGTCCTTGATTGAGATGATCGATGATTTCAAACAACCGATCGGATCGTTGCTCTGGTGAAGTTTTTTCGAGCAAATTGCGACCGATTTGGAGATGAACAACCTGTTTCTGCGATTCATCAATCAAAGCATAAGCCGCTTGCTGAACGCGATCGTGCGAAAACTTATACTCTTGAACCAACAAGTCTTCGTCCAAGTCAGACAGAGGTTGAATTAATCCCGCTTGTATTGCTTCTAATAAATCCTGAAAAATTGCTTTCGGTGACTTTTCGCAAATGATCGCCAATGTCTCTAAATCAAACTCAGCCCCAGTACAAGCGGCGATGGAGAGAATTTGTTGTGTTGCTTCCGGCAATTTCTGCAACTGACGCAGTAGCAACTCCACCACATTATCCGTGATATTTTGAGCTTCAATCTCTGCCAGGTTCCACTGCCAGCTCAACTGTTGGGCATCAAAGGTCAACAGATTTTCGCCATACAGCAGCTTCAAAAATTCACCAACAAAGAAAGGGTTGCCCTCAGTTTTACGCAACACGACTTGGGCTAAGGAACGAACGGTATCAGGATTGCGATGTAATGTCTCAGCCACCAGTTGAGTCAACGGTTCCAGCGTTAAGGGAGCCAGGATGATTTCCTGAAGTACTGCTCCCTGGTTTCGCAAGCTCTCCAGCATCAAAATTAATGAATGCGTTGGAGATACTTCATGATCTCGATAGGCTCCGATCAAAAACAGATACTGAATTTGCTCATCAAGTAAGATAAGTTCGATTAACTTCAAAGTCGCAGAATCAATCCACTGTAGATCGTCTAAGAAAATGACCAGGGGATGCTCTTTTGCACAAAACGCCCGCACGAATTTTTGAAACGTGAGATTGAAGCGATTCTGTGCCTCAGTTGCTCCAACTTCGGGTATAGGCGACTGCTTGCCAATGATTAACTCAACTTCGGGGATGACATCAATGATGATTTGTCCGTTGCTGCCCAGAGCAGTGAGCAGGCGCGATCGCCACCCTTTCACCTGCTCATCCGGTTCGCTCAAGAGTTGCTGCACTAACTTTTGCAGGGCATTCACAATGGCGCTGTAGGGAATGTTGCGCCCAAATTGGTCAAATTTGCCAGAGATAAAATAGCCTTGGTTTGCTGTGATCGGTTTATGGAGTTCCTGCACCAATGCCGTTTTGCCGATGCCAGCATAACCGGAGACCAGCATCATTTCACGATGCGGTAGTAGGGTAATGTCTTTTTCTGCTCCCCCACTTCCCCATTCCCCTATTCCCTCATTCCCTGCCACTCTGTCGAAAGCCGCCAATAATGCTGCAATCTTCGCTTCTCGCCCATATAGTTTTTGAGGAATGCGGAACTGCTCGGAAACATCTTGCAGTCCCAATGGCATAGGTTCAATTAAACCCACTTCTGCCAGTTGCTGGGCACAGCGTTCTAAATCTGCTTTGATGCCCCAGGCACTTTGATAGCGATCCTCCGCATTCTTTGCCATCAGTTTCAAAATCAGATCTGAAACAGGTTGGGGAATCGTTGAGTTTAATTCATGCGGGGGAGCCGGCGGTCTGGCAATGTGGCAGTGGACTAGCTCTAGGAAATCTTTAGTCGGAAACGGTAATTGTCCCGTCAACAGTTCGTAGAAGGTTGCACCCAGTGAATAAAAGTCGGTGCGATAGTCGAGCATACGGTTCATTCGTCCGGTTTGCTCTGGCGACAAATAGGCGGGGGTTCCTTCTAGAAGATGGAGACTTTTGAATGTCGGATTGGTGCGACTGAAGCGAGTGGCAATGCCAAAATCAATGATTTTGACAACGCCAGTCCTCGGATTAAAGACAATGTTGCCAGGATTAATATCTTTATGGATGACATGGGCCGCATGGATTTTGCCTAGAGTATCAGTAATGGCGATCGCCATATTCAAAAAAACCGACAGCGGCATGGGACAGAAGTCTAATTGTTGCCGCATCCAGCATTCTAAAGACTCTCCACCAAGGTCTTCCAAAAGAATAACCAGCGTGCGCTGGTAGTCTTGCTGGCTGTATGCCTTGACTACGCCTTCAATGTTGAGAAAGCGAGTAATTTCATACTCTTGCCGATAGCGAGTTAAATCCTGAGGAGAGGGATAATCCTGCTTGAGAACTTTGGCAATCACTGCACAGTTATCTTGCTCTCTGATACCCCGATACACCAAAGAAGCTAAGCTCTCATAGATTTTGCTGTGAATAGTAACTCCAGGCAGGGTAATCATTGAACGCCCCCCGGCGAAAGACTGTCATCCGTTTCCCAAAGTATATCGCTTGCCAAACTCCAGAATATAAAGCTCCTTGTGTGGATCTTTATATCTTGACTTGTAATTGCTCAACTCAGTAGCCAATCAGACTGGTGTGAGGCAAGGGCATGGGAAATAGCCTGGAAGGCAGAGATATAGCCTTTTTCAAAAAGGTGAGGTACGATTTTTTGCCTGGAAAGCTTGACACTACAGGGTTTCTGTATACCTCATTAATCTGAGAACCGCTATACATTCAATATCTTCCACAGGCTACCTCGGAATCGAGAGCCGTATTGCTGAAGCGTTGAGGCAGCGAGGGTCTGTCGTCGTCGGTTCACGGCAATAGCTCGTAGTGACAACCGCTTCATCCGGGGGGCAAACAGGTCATCGCCCGCATCAAAGGTGTGGGACATCGCTACCGGATTTTGCATTCAGACATTGATGGTCGATCAGTTGTATGAATGTACTTTCGATCAAATTCGGATTCTAACTTAAGTTAGAGCTAGCCTTCTACTCCGCGATGGCATGGTTAATCTATCAATTTGTACTGTAAAAAATTTAACTTGCTATAGGCGACAGCTTGAAGGCGACCACCTATATTGAATTTATGCAAACAGTCATGGAAATGGATCGAGCAAGTAAATTGCACGGTTCCATGCTTGAAGGCATAAATATTCAAGGTGCAACTGGATTAACGCACGCTCAAGCAGCGACGTTGAAAGCATTAGGAGCAATCGCACAGTGAAGCGAATGCCCTTTGGGCACGCGACGCGAAAATCTTAACTCTGTGCTTAACTTGCGGAGCTTAAGTGATGAAATTTGGCGTTGTCTTGCAGACTCAGTTCATGGCGCGATCGCTTACGTCATCAACCCTTGAGGGTAAACAGACGTTTCACTTAAAAGCACAAGCAGAGATGTTTAGCTTTTGATTTCATTCTGCAATTCCTCATTCACCAATCGCTCCAATAGGAGAATTACCTAATGTCTACATTCAAGTACAATCGTCTAGACAAGAATAATGCTGCTGTTTTACTGGTGGATCACCAAACTGGACTGTTCTCGCTTGTGCGTGATATTGGTGCTGCCGACTTCAAAAATAATGTGTTGGCGCTAGCAAGTATAGCCAAGTTTTTCAACCTGCCTACTGTTTTGACCACTAGCTTTGAGGATGGTCCCAATGGAGTCATTATGCCTGAACTGAAGGAGAAGTTTCCCGATGCTCCTTTTATTCCGCGCCCCGGACAGATTAACGCTTGGGACAATGAGGAATTCGTTAAAGCCGTAGAAGCAACCGGTAAGAAGCAATTGATCATTGCTGGCATTGTCACTGATGTCTGTGTTACGTTTTGTGCGCTTTCGGCATTAGAGGCAGGGTATGACGTTTTTGTGGTTACTGATGCCTCTGGCACCTTCGATGAAGCCTGTCGCGATGCAGCGTGGGATCGGATGTCTCGTGCTGGAGTTCAGTTGGTCAATTGGTTTAGTGTTGTAGGTGAATTGCACCGTGACTGGCGTAACGATATTGAAGGGCTAGGTAATCTCCTTGCAGGGTTTATTCCTGACTACAAAAACCTGATGACTAGTTATGTGGCAACATCAAGTGCTGGCTCTGCCAGTCGTGAGCGCCTGATGACTCCTGTGTAACTGAGTGGGTGTTGTCATTGCCAAGTGATCAACTTCATTTGCAATATTGCAACGACACTTGATGATTTCGTGAATGGCTAGGATCGATTGCCATTGATCGATCCTAGCCAAGGTGGTTGCTGCCAAAATTACCAAGTAATCCGGTGTTTCGAGGGGATTGATTCTCAATGAAACTTCTCTTTCAGTCGATTCTCTCATCGTGTCTGATCTTTGGAGGCTCTCTGATTTACCCATCCCTGGTTGAGTCTGCCATTGCCCAGGATACCTTGCAAGGTCAAGTCCCCTCTGTGAATCTACTGGCTGATGTGCAACCGACCGATTGGGCATTTGCAGCATTACAAGCCTTAGTCGATCGCTACGACTGTATGGTTGGTTATCCAAATCAACTATTTCAGGGCAATCGAGCCATTACTCGTTATGAGTTTGCTGCTGGGCTAAATGCTTGTCTAGATCGGCTAGATCAGCTACTAGCCAGTGCAACAGTAGATCTGGCGGAAAGAGAAAATCTACAAACACTACAAAGACTTCAAGCGGAATTTGCATCAGAACTCTCAACATTGCGTAGACAGGTAGATTCCTTAGAAACCCGCACAACTCGATTAGAGTCTCAGCAATTCTCCCCTACAACAAAATTGACTGGAGAGGTCGTTTTTGCTGTGAGCGGTGCATTTGGCAGTGATAGAGCTGTACCACCAGGAGAAACACCTGGTTCTAGGGGTGAGATCGGTGACACTATCATTTTTAGCGGTCGTGCGCGGTTGATCTCGGACACCAGTTTTACGGGGCAAGATTTACTGAGAATTCGATTTCAGGCTGGTAATATTCCAAACTTTAGAGCAGCCACAGGAACCAATATGGCTCGCCTAAGTTTTGATGGTAATACAGACAATCAGTTCATTCTCAATCAACTTTATTATCAATTTCCCATCGGGTCAGATACTAGGGTGACTGCGATCGCCCAGGGCACTTTGTTTGATGTGGTTGATACGATTAACCCTCTATTGGGAAGTGATGGCAGAGGTTCGATTTCCGCATTTGGGGTGCGTAGCCCTATCTATCGTGAAGAAACAGGTGGGACAGGTGTTGGTATCAACCATAACTTTAACTCAGCCATCAATTTGACACTGGTTTATCTTGCTAGTAACGCCAACAACCCGACTGCGGGATCTGGATTATTTGATGGTTCTTACTCTGCCTTAGCACAACTGACACTCAAACCCACAGAATCCTTAAGTTTGGGCTTAACCTATGCTCGTTCTTTGAATTCAATTGATATTGGTACCAGTAGTGCCATTACCAATGATCCCTTTAATGGAAACAGTACCAGCATTGTTGGGGATAGCTATAGTCTTACGGCTTCCTGGCTTGTTAACCCTGCTTTCAGATTGGGAGGATGGATAGGATATCTCCGGGCATCGGCGCAAGACCTCTCCAATGCTCCTACTGCTGAGATTTTTTACTACGCAGTTAATTTTGGATTTCCAGATTTGGGTAAGGAAGGAAACTTATTAGGCTTTGTTTTTGGACAACCGCCTAGAGTGATCAGCAATCAGTTTGGAGTAAGCGATCGTAGCACCTCATTGCACTTTGAAACTTTCTACCGGTTTCAAATGAACGACCATCTCTCAATCACTCCTGGTGTAATCGTCATTACCAACCCTGAACACAACAGCAATAATGACACGATTTTTGTTGGCATTATTCGGACGACGTTTCAGTTTTAGAGTCTATACAGGCACGGTAAGAGCTGTTTTTCTGTTTTAACCATCCAATTTCCCGGACTGTTAAATTCTATGTTGGAAGAACCATTGGCGAGCAATACCAGTCAAGAAAACTATCTAGTCACCGCCGTGATTTCTCATATCGTGAGACCAGGACGTGAACAAGGTTATGAGGAATGGTTGCACGGAATTGCGACGGCTGCTCACCAATTTAAGGGACACTTAGGAGTCAGCGTGATCCGACCCTGTGACCACACTCATCCTGAATATGTGGCAATTCTCAGATTTGATCATTACGACAACCTCAAAACCTGGCTGGAATCCAGTGTGCGGCAGGAATGGCTGGAGCGGTTGCAGCCCTTGATTGAAAAGCCTGAAACCATTCAAACTCTAACGGGTCTGGAAACCTGGTTTACGCTTCCTAACAAACCCATGAAGGCTCTACCTCCGCGCTACAAAATGGCGATCGTGACATGGCTGGGAGTATTTTTTACGATATCTATTCTCAACCGTTTGCTAGTACCGCTCCTGGTTGGGCTTCCGGTATTGCTCAGAACCTTGTTGGTTACAGGTCTAACGGTTGCCCTGCTGACCTACGTGATTATGCCGCGCCTCACTCAACTCTTTCGCAAATGGCTGTATCCCATTTGAGCAAGTACATATCTTGCACATTCACAGGAATCTTCCATGTCTTGTCAACACCTGAACGAACTGACGCTGGAGAATATGATTTCAAAAGCCAATTACCCGGTATTCCGCTGTGAGGAATGCATGCGAGTTGGCGATCCCTGGGTTCACTTGAGAATTTGTCAAACCTGCGGCAAAATGCTGTGCTGCGACTCGTCTAAAAATCAACACGCTCGCCGCCATTACGAAGAAAGTGGACATGCGGTGATTAGTTCAGCCGAATTGGGAGAACAATGGCTGTGGTGTTTTACCGACGAACAACAGAAGAACTATTGATCACGCGCCCCTTTTCTACTCGCGAGGAAATCATGATGTCAAATCAGCCTGCCCTAACAGATATTTGGCCGAGTTTACCCCTGGACGCATGGCAAGAGACCTATGCCACCTTGCACATGTGGACTCAAATCATCGGCAAAATCCGATTTGCCCAAACTCCGTGGATTAATCATTCCTGGCATATTCCCCTCTATCTAACCGTTCGGGGACTGACCACTTCCACGATTCCCTATGGCAGCCGCATCTTTCAAATCGACTTTGATTTCATTGATCATGAGTTGCTGATTCAAACCAGCGAAGGGGCAAGACGGGCGATCGCCCTCTACCCTCGCTCGGTCGCTGATTTTTATCAAACCGTGATGGAAACGCTCAGAGCATTGGATATTCACATCACAATTAACACTAAACCAAATGAAGTCCCCAATCCAATTCGATTTGAGCAGGATGAAACCCATGCTACTTATGATGCGGATTATGCCAATCGATGCTGGCGAGTGCTGCTACAGTCCGATCGCGTCTTTCGAGAATTTCGCTCCCATTTTTCCGGCAAGGTTAGTCCGGTTCATTTTTTCTGGGGGAGTTTTGATTTAGCAGTGACTCGCTTTTCGGGGCGATCGGCTCCTGAGCATCCGGGAGGGGTGCCAAATCTACCGGATGCAGTGGCGCAGGAAGCCTATTCCCAGGAAGTCAGTAGTGCCGGATTTTGGCCCGGAGCCGGATTATCATACCCAGCGTTTTATTCCTATGCGTACCCAGAACCCGATGGGTTTAAGCAGGCTGAGGTTCGTCCTGATGCTGCATTTTACAATAAAGAGTTGGGTGAATTTATTTTGCCCTATGATGCTGTCCGTGAGGCAGAATCACCGGATCAGACGTTGTTAGAGTTCTTACAAAGCACCTATGAAGCTGCAGCCAGGTTAGGCAACTGGAATCAAAAGGAACTTCAGCAGTTGACGTTTAAGTAGCAACTGCATTCCTAAATTGGCGTTTAACTGGCAGATATTAAGTGGTGAAATGTAGGACAATTTCGCAGACTGGTTTATTGGACGCTTAAACCTTGCTCGTGAAGGTCAATTCCGATGAACCTATGGTAATTACTCCAATTTTGGGAACCTGTCAGAGCATACTGGCGCGATCGCTCCCCTGAGAGTGCAGATAAACTCAAATTTCTCCTCACCCTGGTGGAAGGAACTCGTTGGCAATACACCAATGGTGTTCAAAATCTGGTAGCCATCAGCCTCAACACCTTCCTCAATACTGGACATTTCGCCCTGGAAGAGTGTGGAGATGCGATCGCCACACTTCCATCTGTTCGTCTGGTTCTCCCAAGAGTTGCTGCACCAATTTTTGCAGTGCATCGATGATCGCGCTCTAGGGGATATTGCGCCGGAATTGGTCAAATTTACCCCAGATGAAACCCACATTCCGCACCCCAACTGTCACATGGGGTGCGGGCGGGCAGTAAATTCCGTGGGATAGTCTAGCGCGAACCGCTCGATACAGTATAAATACTTAAAAATCGATCTGCCAGACAAAAGAACTTGTTTATTTGGCTTTGTATTAAACAATACTCCGGACAGTTTTTGGAACGATACTACAAGCTTACGCGGGGCAAGGAGCATAAAAAAGTCGAATTAAATGTAAGTCAGGGGTGGAGCTGACATTGATTTAATTATCCACAGTGGCTCAAAGTCTTAGAGCCTAATACCAATTCACTATGAAGCTGCATTTAATATAACGCTAAGGATCTAGTTCCAACCAGAAAGACATCAGCCTCATTTAGTGTATCTTCATAGTGAATTGGTATAAGCCATTGGGTCATATAAAAACTGTCCGGACTATTGCTTATAAACTCAATGAAGTTTTACAATACTTCTCTTGTTTGCACCGCACCATCTAATGCGGCAGAAATCTTGGAATTGATTTTCGATGCCAATAAAACCCTGCTATTGCTGTTGATCGTACACTCAAGTTTTCTCGTAAGCAGGTGCCCGATACTCGAATAATTCTTGCTCTGCCACCGCAAATTTAGACTGATCGCCCCCAGAAGCAGGCCGAGCAAAGGACGCTTTATTCCGAATCCCCTGGATATCTTCAGAAGAACGCTCAAACGACAGCACAAACTGAGTTCTCTGATAACGCAGATCGGCCAATTCAATTTTACCAGGTCGTCCTTCACAATAAGCTCGTTCAGCACAGCGTTTAACTGCGATCGCAATTTCAGCACTCGTTGCTCCGGCATAATCAGATAGTAGCAAATACCACTGTCTGTCGCTCCAAAGATTCTCTTTTCCTTCCCCAAACTGCTCTGGGAAATACTTAGCTAAGTGCAAATTGAAAATCTCATAGCGAGCGCCGCTGTGTGGCAAATCCACAAACCAGATTCCGCCGTCGTCAAATCTGCGGATAAGTTCAGCCGGCAGCATTTCTAAGCGGTTAACAGTAGCTAACATTAACACGGGGCTTTCATGCTCCTGCATCCATGTGAGCAATTTCTGCGACAGCCGCCTAGCTACACCGCCATCAGCATTTGATTCCCAGCCAGAAAAACCCTTGTCAAAATCGTCAAAGAACAACACGCAGCCGCCCAAATTATCGGCTGTATCCAGCATTTTGTTGAGAGCGCGATCGGGATTAGAGGAACCTAGAATATTGCCCCAACTTGCTGCTAAAAGCGCATAACCTAGCTTCTTAGCAGCTAGCTTCGCACTCAAACTTTTGCCCGTCCCCGGCGGCCCCCACAGCAGCATTCCTTTGGGAGGTCTGAGGTGATATTTCTTGGCATCAGCTTCTGATAGCTTTACGACTTCGCTCAAATAAGCGTCTAATAGATCTAAACCGCCAGCATGAGGCACGTCGGGAGAAGCAATGAACTCCAACCCCTGGTCTCGAAGTTGCGATATTTTATGCTCCAATACCAACTGTGCGATTTTGACAACTGAAGCGGTCACAGAGAGCGATCGATCTAACACTAATTCAATTTCAGCAGTTGGCAGCCCTAGACTAGAAACAGCCAGCCGTTTTTTAGCAGCTACCGCATCTGAACCAAAATCAAGGGAACAATTGCGATCGCAAAAATTATCTACAAGAACTTCGACTTCAAAACGATCGGGTAACGGACATTTGAGTAGAGGAATTAATGGACTTAGCTTTGATGGTAGTTGGATGTACTCACCCAGCAGTACCCAATATTGCTCGGCTGAACGCCCTTTCAGCTCAAAGAATGCGTTAGTCAATTGAGAATAACGGCGCACAAGAGGCTGTTCGGTACTGTCTGACTCCAAAATGTCCTCTAACAAAAAGATACCGGGGCAGTCATTTTCCAGCAGAAATTGCAGGACATCATTCTCGACAGATAGCTCAGTTTTACATAAGACGCATTCACTATTATACATCTCCGAAATATCTGAAACGCTTGTCATATCAGAATGACAACCTAAATTGGGGAGATGTTTATCCAAACACCGCACCTGTTGAAGAGTTGCATAGCCAGGATTCCAATAATAAACAGGTAAACAACACTCACTGGCGTACTGATGAAATGATGACAATATTTTTTGGCGATCGGAACTGTAATATTCGAGGGCAAATATTGGAGTTTTAGGGACTCTTAAATTAGACGAAATAGTGAAAAATTTCATGAGTTTGTACAACTAAACTAAGGATGTTTAACATAAAAATTTAACTAACATAATTAAAATTTAGCTTCCTGCTAATGAGCGAAAAACTCCCCCTCAAGTGGAGGGGGTAATTGTGCCTAACGGCACTAATAAATTGATGTTATGCAAGTTAAATTGTCAATCATGGTCACAAGTAAAAAGCAAACCGCAGCCACTCCCATTCGCTCTCATTCACCAGTGCCTGCTAAATCTAAGCCACCTGAAAAACAGAACAGTCAAACAGTTAGCAGTAACAATGGAGCAAAATCAAAACCTCAACCTAACCTCAGCCCGGAGCAACTTGCTGGCGAGCTAGTCAAACAGATTCGCAATACAATTCATAAGAAGTACGGTGTGACAATTCAGCGTCGCGATAGCCGTATTTCGACAAAGGTTGGCCACGCAATTCGCGAAAAACTGGGATTGGATATTCAAGCTCAGTTGAACAAGCGCAACGGCAATGGCAATGGTAAAAAGTTCGACTGGCAAGAGTGGAACAATACTGTGTTTCCCAAGCTAGTTGGCCGACCCGAGGAACTCAAGTATGGTGTCGAAGTTGTTGCCTTAGCGATGAGCCAAATTTACGATACAATTGCTGACAACCCGCAAGCTGCCATTGCCGATTTAATGGAGTTCAATGCTCAAAGCTTAAAGCGTCGCAACGAGTTAGCTAAATCCTCTGAAGAAGATACTGAAGAACTCGATGAGGACGACGAACTCGATGATGAAGATGATGAAATTGATGACATACTCGATGAAATTGATGAGGATGACGAAGACGAGGAAGGCGATGAGGATGAGGATGAGGATGAGGATGATGACGATGAGGAGGATGATTTTAGTTTAGACGAAGACGAAGAATTTGAGGAAGACGACGAATAATGGCTAAAGTTTGATTAGAAAGCTCTGCTGAAAAAGCAGAGCATTTTTTTGCCTCTATCGAGGCCTTTTCCACGAATCGCGATGCTGGGTAATGATTGTCGCCACCGTCCGAATTAGGACGCTCTGGGAAGCCGACCCAACAAATTCACAATCAAGGAAATTTTGACCTTGATTGTGAATTTAATTTTACCCACTCACCCACCCCTATTTTTTTTGAATTAATTGTAATTAGCAGACTGCCGTCGCTTTAGTTGTGAAAAAAAACACGCTTGAGGGTTAATCATGGCTAATCGCAAATCCGCTCCAACTCCGATGCAAAAGCAATTTGCAGAAACTCTTGAAGAACAGCGCTTCGAGATGTTTTTGCACGTTGCCCGCGAGTTAACGGGACGTGCCAAACAACGACAGTTGCAGAAAGGTAAAGCTCTTGACTGGGAAGCGTTCAATACTTGGTTTAACAAGCAATATGAAGGCTACTCGGCTGACGAAATGCTTGAAGAAATCTTGAGCAACGTTTACTGGCTTTCATCTGAGCAAGCAGTGATTGACTTGCACTTCCGTTATATCGAGTCGGCAGTCAAAGCTTCTCATAAGAAAAAGGCAACTGACGATAATGAAGAGATTGATGATTTTATCAAGTAATCAATGACGACCCCCGATAAAGGGGATAAAATCCTGCTTGGAGCAGGATTTGTTTTGCCCGCCCACCCACCGCACCAGTTCCGTTTGCGATACTTGCGCCCGCATTCTCAGAAGGCTTTAGTAAGGTTTTGATATTAAACGCGAGCGCGTTTGAGAGATGTTCCACTTGCAAATAAATTATAATCATGTACGAACATATTCAGCATTTTCTCACCCTCACAATTGAAACTGTGGTAATTTTTGGTTACGGTGGCTTAATTGTTCACTATATCGCTACGCTGTTAGCATCGAAGCGAATGAATCCTTCTGAAAAACTCTCAGCAGAACTTGCCCCAGATTTTGTGCCTCTTCTCAATGAAATTGCTTCCTTTCCTGCTGTTACCGAATGTGCAGCAACTCCAGAACCCACAGAAGAACAGCGCCTCACCTCTTCGCTACAATTTAAAGCCGAATTTGCTTCTAATATTCAACTCGATACCGACACATTAAATCTACCTTTCATTCAAGTCGATAGCCTGACTCTTCGACAATGCCGCACCGTTATTCGAGCGCTCAATGCCACTCTCCCACGAAGTGAGCATATTCGCCTGAAACTCAACAAAAAAGATGTGCCAGCAGATTCGTTAAAATTTCAAATCAAGAAGCATTTTAAGCATCGACCGCAGCAATTTGTCTCCCTAATTGAGCAAATTTTGAAAGTTAGTTAGCACGCTCGGGGAATCAACAAGCCAATTAGTCTTTTATTTCAAAACAACTTATGGGAACGATTTGATAGAAAGTTTTTTTGAAGGCACCCTCCTTTTCCTGACCAAGCTATTAGTTACTTTCTTCAGCGCCAAGGGGAATCAGACCCTTGCCCATTTGTTTGCTCAACTCGTTGAGACTCAATCCCCGTTCCATTGCGACCGCACGAATTCTCTCCATCCTACCGACGTTACCTGGATATAAGCTAGATAGCAGCATATCTGCCTGCCGCGAAGATTTGTTGCGCTGTTAATTGCAAGCCGGGAAAGATTGAGGAAATAAGCAGATCGTCATTTTGAAACAACTGTTTTTGATACTCGTCTTCTCGCAGCGTACAAATTGTAACTGTCGGCTGTTTGGGTTTGCCAATATATTCTCTGCCACCAATGCCCAAATAATCAACAATCCAATACTCAGGCACTCCAAGCAGGGCGTAATCTTCAACTTTGCGAGCGTAATCGTTTTGCCAGTTGCTGCTAACAACTTCAGCAATCAGTTTAATTGAGGAACCTGATGTAATTACAGGTTCTTGTTGCCACAAAGGTTCATTAATCAGTCGAGTTTCATCTAATACCAGCACATCGGGGCGAAAGGCTGTTGCTGTTCCTAATAATTTGATGAGACAGCGAGGGGGGATAAGGTAGGGTAGATCCAGGCGGTCAATTTCTACATTCAGTTTTCGTCCCAAAAAACCGGATACTTGTTCGTGCGGCCCTGTTGGTTCCATTTCGGTTAATTCACCATCAATCAGTTCGTAGCAATCGCTGTCGCCGTAGTTTGTAATAAATTCATCAACAGTTATAAGTTTTGGAGGTGATTGAACCATTGTGTTTTTTCCTGATAGATTTACACGGCACAAAAGCGTAATTTTTAACAAGTCCTTGCCGATAAAAAACCCGTCGTTACTATCAATAAAACTTCTAGTAACGAGTTGATAGAAAAAATTTTTTATCTAACCTCCCTTTCTATATCTGGCGATTAGTTACTTTTTTCACCATTGCCAAGGGGAATTAGACCCCTGCCAATCTGTTCTATCAACTCGTTGAGGCTCAATCCGCGTTCAATGGCGATCGCGCGAATTCCCTCCCATCCCACCGACGTTACCTGGATATTTCTTTGCTTCTTGGGTTCTTCATAGCGGGGTTGTCCCCCAGAGCGGTTGAGGTTGGCTAGTGAGTTGGGATGGGGGTGAATTCCTTTCCTGGGTGACATAGCGTCGATAGCATTTCCTTTTTTTTACTATTTTCGCATTTTCTGGAGGCTTCTCGACGATAACTATGTTAGTGTTGAATAGTTCAAGAAAATTCCTGCCCGCGCTGACTCCCCTACTCCGGTTGCGGTCGAGCGCGGGCGAGCCTTGCATTCAACAAACTCGCCAGGAATGCGTCAAATGCAATCAGAAGCAGACGATCGGGAGCCGCAAGCGTTAATTGTTTTGCCGGGGGGTATTGGAGGGTGTACCTCTTGTGCTGCGAAACAACTGCGAATCGACCCCGAATTTCAATCTCTCATTCCTCCCCTGAGTAAAGACGAAAAAGCCGCCCTGCAAGCGAGCATTCTGGAGGAAGGATGCCGCGATCCGTTAGTAGTCTGGGTCGAGGAAAAGCTTCTCATCGACGGCCACAACAGGTTCGCCATCTGTACCGCGCACGGCATACCATACAAAATTGTAGAGATGTCTTTTGACAGTCGAAATGCAGTCAAGGTCTGGACGATCGCCAACCAACTGGGACGGCGCAGCTTGACGCCAGAATCCGTTAGCTACCTGCGCGGCACCTGGTACGAGCTGACCAAGGAATCTCACGGGGGCAAGCGTTCGGCAAACTGTCATTTTGACAGTTTGACAGACAAAATATCGCCAGATAGAGCAAGCTGTCAAAATGGCAGCTTGACAGACAAAACAATGCCAGATGAGGCAAGCTGTCAAAATGACCACTTGACAGACAAAACAATGCCAGAAGGAGCAAGCTGTCAAAATGGCAGCTTGACAGACAAAACAGCACGAGAGTTAGGAGAACGGTTCAAAGCTTCCCCCAGAACGATTTACCGGGATGCCCAATTTACTCGAGCTGTGGATGCTCTTAGTTCTATTGGAGGAGAAGATGTGAAGTGGAAGATTCTTAACCGCTCTGCTGGGCTGACAAAGAAGGAAGTTCTTGCTTTGGCCAATGATGCTCGCAGTCGTCCGGCTCAAGTTGCCAAAACTTTACAGGGGCGATGCCGGAAAGTGAAACCTGAAAAGCAACCTGCCATCGCTCACCACCTAACGCTCAAAATTAGTTCGTTAGTAGAAGTGTATGCGCCCGATCGCCAGGACGTTAACGGTCGGTTGGGGCGCATTCACTCAGTGGGCGAGAAAACGGCTACCGTGTGGATGCGGCACATCCCTACTCTTGCCATGAATTTGCATACCTTCAAACACTCAGCTCTCACCGTCGTGCCGCTCGAAAATCAACCGGGACTTCAAGAAATTTGCGATCGCACTGACCGACTTCACCAATTAGGAAATCTAGATCCTTTTGAGATAGAAATCCTCAACTTGTTAGAAAGAACAACGGCTCTTACTCCCACCGAATTGCAGTATTTAGAACAGATTGAGAACACACACAAGCTTGATTGAGTGCCTCACAACTATTTTTCATTTTGAGAACAGCAATAACTTCGGAAAGTTTATTTGATTCACTTGACAGTTCAAACACTGAGTCAATTAATTTTTGTTGAGCTGCTAATTGTTGCAGTGAATAACAAGCTATTGCTCGCACTCGCTCTGGAGACTTGCTAGCATTTTTAGCAGCAAACGGTCCCCAGAAAGCACTCAGTACAATCTTAATCTGTTCCGATATTGGGTATGTTTGACTCAAACAGTAATCCCAAACCATCTTATCGAATGGGTCGTCTAGTGCAACTAAAACACCCGATATTTGCGACTGCACTTGCTTCTGATTTGGGTCAGGTAACGGCTGATTGTTCAAATTGGCAATCATAAATTTCTCCTGTTAAGCTAACTTATTTACATCCCATTCAAGACTTTAGTATTTGCCCTCAAGGAACAAATTCTCGTTCTTGAGGGGAGCGAATCCACAAAGTACAAAATCCTTTTTGTGCAGGTTTACCCTCTACTGTCAGCGTCACCCCCAATCTATTTATCTCAGTTTCACACAGTTTTTTGCCACCTTTCTCGCTCAACAAAGCTTGATTCCAGCTCATAAATTGGCGAGCATATTTCCCTTCATTGCTGGTTGCCCACTGAATTGTATCCGCGTTCTTGCGAGCAAACTGACCCTCTTTGCTCAGCCCCCATTCGAGCGCTACGGCTTGTTCTAAAGTGAGCTGGCGCGGCCCTTTTGGGTCGAGTTCAGGCGCTGGAATGAACCGGGGCAGCGCTAACCCGATAAACGCGCCAATCGCCATTGCCCCTAACACTACCCCGCTCCCAAAAATCACCGACCAAATATCGTGAGCAACTTTCTCTAAAGCTGCTTGTCGCACTAGGGTGTAAACTGAGTTGGAAATGTGGCGATGTTGCACCTTAACAGCCGCTTTTCCCTGCCGTTCTAAAAACTCCCTGCTTTCTTTTTCCCAATTTTCAGTAAGCTGGCGAACTTGTTCCAGTTCTTGAGAAATAACAGCTTGAGAATCTTTCAAATCACCTTGCCATTGAGATTGCCAATTCTTGAAAAACTGGTCAATCTCTTGTGGTTTTTTTTCTAACAGCAGTTCGAGTTGACCTGTAGCCAGCAATACGATAAAAAGCGGGTCATTTTTATTGAGACCGTATCGGTAAGCTGTCTGAATGACGTGAGAGCGAAATTTGGAGTCTTTGCCCTTAAGTACCTGGCTGATTAGTGACTCAGTATCTCTCTCGTACATGGGAGGGGCAGATAAAGGATCTCTGTTCAGAGCTTCTCTTTCCCTCGAATCATCCTCTATGAGTTCCCAAAACTCCTTTTCATTTAGCTTACTCCCATCTGATTCCAACTTTTCTTCTACTGCATCTTCTGGAAATGTATCTGGAGAATCGGGCCAACTTTGCGAATTTTCAGCGAATTGTATGGAATTATTTTTGGTATTATTAAGTCTGCCCTGTTCCCTTGGCGTTTCCAATATCTCGCCCAACTCTTGAGAGTCAACTTCGGAAAGTTCTTCTAAAAGTCTATCGGACATTTAACCTCCTACCTAATCAAAATCCTAATCTTTATGCTGTTCTGCATCGCGCATTCTATAGTGTGAACTCATATTTTGTCCGTCTCCTAACGAGTTCATCACCCATTGATATCGTTTCCGCCTGCATCGTCAGGTGATAAATTAGAGGGCAATTCATGAATGATTGTTACAAGTCGCCACCTATCTCGGCGCAATTTTCAGTTGTTCGATTCACAGTCAACAGCGTCGCCCTGCCCTTCGACTACGCTCAGGAACCGCGTAGCCGAAGGGTCGAAGGGTCAACAGTCAACATCATGTCTGAGTGCAACCGGAATTGATATGACTGTAAAATTTACAGGAATACCCGCAAATTATCGGTTTAGACACTATCTGTAGTATTAAGATGTGTTTCGGCACACCGAGCCCGCTGGCCCAGTGGTGAAGAAGTTTTTGAAACCCTGGAAATCTCGTAGCGGGCGATCGATCAATCTTCTTACTTTCAGAGTTTTAACGCAATAAACGTTGTTTATTGCTAATATCCAACGCCTGGGATAACACAACTGCGTTGATTGCACTCAGCCAGCCGGCTGGTTTCGGCACACCCTATCAGTAGAGTGTGTGCGTAAGCCTTAATTTAGATTCTTAAAAGCTTACGATACCTTTTTTA
This sequence comes from Microcoleus sp. Pol10D4, assembly GCF_036701555.1. Classification (NCBI taxonomy): domain Bacteria; kingdom Bacillati; phylum Cyanobacteriota; class Cyanophyceae; order Oscillatoriales; family Microcoleaceae; genus Microcoleus; species Microcoleus sp. Pol10D4. Next base: position 134,315 of record NZ_JAUBRA010000008.1, on the reverse strand, counting down.
CAAATTACAGCCTCCTGAGACTTTACCACCTGTTGCTTATTTTGTTACTTATTTTGTTGCTCATTTTCTATTTGCATTTCCTCATTTTTTTTTCGTTCATAGGGCGCGATGACTTCTTTTTTATTGCGATTGGGTACGTTGTTAAACAAACCTACATCTTCTATCAGGCGGAAACAGTCTTCCAGAAAAGTATGCAATCGCTGCTGACTAATCAAGAAGAATTCAGAGTGTTTCATTGCTTGAGAAAATGACAACCGCTTCGTATCAATAAACTTGCGCTCTCTTGCACTCAGAGCCGGCAAATCTACCACAGGAATTCGGTAATTATTAATGAGCTTGTTCATTTCCTTATGGCTTTGTACGTGCGACCAATCTTTGCAAACTCCAAAATTGCGGACAAAAATGTGATTGAGCTGACCTTCAAAGTAGTTGAAAGAGTCAATAAACATTTCAATGCTGTCCGTCGTACCCCCGCAAATAAACCACTTGCATACATCAACTCCTGACTGCTCTTTAAAATCAGGAGAGGTTAAATTAGCTTCGTCAATCCATTTGTTGATAATGCTGTAAACCCGAGCTGGTAAATTGACAATTACAGGAGTTTCTACTGCGGTTTCAAAAATAATATCGATATCGAAAAACTTCTCTTCATCTTCAACTAAAGCTACGATTTTTGCATTGTGTTCAGGATAGCGCTGCTGCACATCAGGATTTTGAAAATCGCCATCAATTAACGTGTACAGCAGTTCATACTTCTGATTGAATTCAACCAGAATCCGAGTTAGCATGGACTTGCCAACGCCACCTTTCTCGCCGTCAACCAAGTGAATCATGTTAGTCATTTCATTCCTCCTTGCTGGATGTCGGTGTCTATTCAAGACTTAATAATTTTTAACTAAAACTAGGTCCGACCATTGCCGGATCGAAACCAGCTAAGTTAAACGCGCTGTTTTCAAACTCAACTTCTCCCGAAAATTCCTCTGCTTCTTTTTCTTCGGGCAAACTTGCTGGATTTGAACTCTCAGGGGCAGTTAATTCTGCAGCAATAGATGCACCTGAATTCGATAAGTGAGGGAAAGTAGCTAAAGGAATTAAACCCGAAGAAATACCAGGGGCAATTGCTCCTAACTCGGTACAGTTAAATCCCGCATCTCGGCAAACTTCATCTATCTGCCTAAGCAAAAAATTAATGCTTTCTCGCCTCAAATACTCTAACTCTGTACTAGAATGACTACCGCTATTGCGTAATGATGCTAACAGCCACCGCGCTTTGATTAGAGGTAAAATCGTTTCCTGTAAACTAAAAAAAGGATGATTTTGCAGGTAAGATAGCAAGATAGCGTCTTCGGAATCTGGCAAAACTTGACAGCGCCAGCAAAATTCCTTGTAACGTTTTCTAGGCATAATTCCTCACCTTCTTTCCAGCACCTCGGTAGGGCCCTCCCAATAAGAGAGCTGCATCTAAGTTTGCTTCTGATTCCTCTAATGAAGGTTCTGTATTGGACGACTCCTCCTCCTCACTCCATTTATTAGAATCATCTAAGCAGCTATCTTTGATACTTGAATCAGTCTTTTGTTGAGCGCAAACTTCACTGTTTTGTTCAGTAATAATTTCAGTCTTTTGTTCAGTGGGTTCCTCAAATTTTTGTTTAGCGGGTTCTTCAAATTTTTGTTCAGTAATATCTTCAGTCTTTTGTTCAGTAGATTGCTCAAATTTTTGTTCAGTAGATTGCTCCGATTTAGCGTGAGTAAATTGCTCAATTTTTAATTGAGTAGGTGGCTCGGATTTAGGGTGAGTAGGTTGTTCAGATTTTGGCTTGGTAGATTGTTCAGATTTGGGCTTGATAGATTGTTCAGCACATTCTTTTACACTCTGTATATCAGTCGGAGGGACTGGAGCATCTCCTGAAGTAGAAGTTGTATTTTCTGCCCTCTGAGAAGTTGCCGCAACAGAGCTTTGCCTCAGTACCTCAAACTGAGATTTGAAGTAAGAAAATAGTCCGTAAACATCAGCTATGCGGCAACCTAAACCATCAGGATCGAGCGTTTTTGGCACTGTTATACCTGCGTGCCAAGACAGCGAATAATGAGAAAACTGATTTCGCAGTTCTGGCTTCATATATTCAGAAGTCCCCCCGCAAAATACAATTTCATCTAAATCGGGCGGCAGCACTTCATTAATCCAATGAGATAGCATTCGAGCGTAGTCGAAGCGAGACAGCTTGACTGCTTCAATCAATTGGTCAACTTCTCGATCTTTCGCTGTCTCCTCTCGATTCCGAGCAATTCGGTAAAAGTAAGGGCGGTTGTAGCTTACGCCCGCTTGAGCGATTGATAAAGCCAAACGGGAAGCATCGTAGTTAGAGGTTCGCTCTTGAACTAGATCTACTAACCTTACCATTCCTAAGTCTGAAGTTTTGCCCTTACCGACAGCACCGCGTGCCGAAACTATTACCGAAGCATTGCGAAATCCTACCATAACAAAGGCAGTTACCCGCTGCTTGAAGGCTGAACCTAAATTACTGTTGTGGATCAAAGCAATGCCGCCACCTTCTTGCAAAGCTTGGGTTTTGTCCAGGGTGACGGATAGCTTGCCTGTGGGTGTTTCAAATGAAGCAGAGTATTGACTTAAGAGTTCAAAAAATTGCTTGGAGTCATTAAATTCGCCTGGGGGCAAGAAAACGGAGATCGCAGCGCTAAATTGACTGCCTAAATCTAACTTCCGCGACACTACCCACAAAGCTGCTAGAGCTTTGTACAAAGCGCTACTGTACTTCAGTCCCGCTAAACCGATGTGAGCATTGAATTGCGCTGCTGCCAGGTAGCCAACGGCTCGGCATTCATTACCAATTGCCACCCAAGCAATATTTTCGGGAGATGCTGATGCGAGGTTAGGTTTGGTGAAACAATTGGCTATGTCTTGGCTCACTGGCCCCACCTGCGATTCCATTACAAAGGAGTTTGCTTTACTGCCTGCTTGCGAGCTTTGGCAGAAAACTCTAGTAGATAAGCCGCCAAAATCTATAGCCAGAATCGCATCTGGTATTGATGGTTTTTTCTTCATAAATGCTGGCTTTTATTACGTTATAAAATAATAGTATTGGCTTCTGTTTAAGTCTGACCTCACCAAATCCGGTGGTTTTGGATAATTAAAATAGCCCCCTCCAAATGGCGGGGACAGACTGCCTTTCAAGGAAAAAATCTGGGTTTGTGTCGGTTGCTTTGCGCTTCCTACAAATAGCAACTATGTCAAGGTTAGGCTAAGATGAAAGGCGAAAAATTGATTTTGATAACTATCCTGTCTTCGTTTAACTCAAGCTGAGCGGGGAGTTCTGAATCTTCAAAGAAATAAATTGGGTACGGTAATCTTCGGGCAGCTTGATTTGATGTTGCCGCTCGAAACTTTGCAACTCGGCTTCCGCAAGCGTTGGCCTCAGTTTGTATTGGTGAGAATCGGCGCGTGTTCCGTGCAGATTTTTATCTTCTTGCTGCAAGGGTTGAAGCAGTTCTGCTAATTCTTTAATATTCTTTGATATTTTCAATTGCCGATTCCAGAGAGCAATCCATCATATCCCAGTCAATGCCATCATCGGGGAACAGCGATAATTGTCCAGGCGAGACGTTGGATTGCCCGCGGTTGTGATAAGAAAGATGACACGCAGTACAAAGGGCTATTAAGTTTTCTGGACGGTTGTCCTCCGGTATCCGGTTGCGGTGGTGCACTGTCAAAGTTAGGGAACATCGTTCGGACTTGGTTAAACCACTTTTCCTACCGGGTCGGAGGCATTGTTGGTTGCATTTAGTACAGCGCCAAAGAGCACTTTCTTTCACTGAGAGCGCAATCTCTCGCCAATTTTTTGGATACCTTTTGGGTTTTGCCATAAACGTCAAAGCTCATCTCTCTATAGGGTGATCGCTTTTGTTCCCATTACTCAGAATACCGTCTCCTCCTGGCATAAAAGCGATCGCACTCATGGATTTTGGGCATGGCCTACCTGTGGGGGTTGCGGGTTGGGTTTGGGTTTTTGGTTCGGTTTTAGTTTCCCCCAGAACTGAGGCGAGCATATCCTTGAATAATATCCCTAATTTGCCGGGGCAATCGTCCCTCCTCAAATCATGAAAAAATCGTGTGCCTGGTTTGCTCGGATATTCCTCGCTACGGGAGCTGTGGCTGGCTGTTCTCAATCGATTCAACAAGTATCAAACACCCCTACACTTCCACCGCCAGCAGTGGAATCAGCATCTCCAAGCAATATTACTTCGTCGAAGCCGATATTAGGCACCAACGTAGCTGCTGGCAAACCAGTGATTGCCAGAAACGGAGGGATTACCTATCCTGGCTGGAGCAATGCTAACGATCCGGCTGATTACCAAACAACAACGAACTATCCAAAACTGGGGCGGTGGGGAAACGGAACCAATGAAGGGACTGGCACCTTTCAAACTATCGATTTAGGTGCAGTTTATTCACTCAACGGTGTTGGCTACAATATTGATTGGGATGGTGCGTTTAAGAATTCACTAACCTTTCGCATTGAGGTTTCAACAGATAATAAAACTTGGCAATTAGCTTCTGAAATAGTCCATCCTTACTCTCCAAATACCATTTTCAATAAACTGGATATTGATGTTGCAATTCCCCCGATGACCGCTCGATATGTCAAGTATTGGGAGCCACCAGACGGCCAATGGAATGGTTGGGGGACGTTCCATCAACTCCGGGCTTACTCCCCAAAAAAGTAAGAGGTTCAAGGGCCTTTTAGGATAGCCCAGAGCTGAATTCGGTGCGGTAGCGATGCGGAGCGACTAAACTTAAATTCAAACAGACAATACTAAAGTCTTCTTCTAGCAAATCTGACCTTGCTTAGCAGCAGTAGAGTGACCAATAGGGTTACTGCCAACCCACCTTTCATCCACTGGTTCCGATGCCAATTGATAACGGCTGTCCGAGGATAGTCGAATAGAAGGAGAATGGTTATCCAAACTCGCATGAATGGTAAACATACCAAAAATCAGAACATCTCCAGCCTCGAATTCGGCACTCAACCAACGTCCTCCGTATTTACAGCGCAAAGAAACCGGGTTTTTGGATAAGGCTCCATCCCACGATTTTTGATTGGAGGCATACAAAGAAGCCGTTTTTCTGTTGGCACAATAGCGATCGACATCTTTACATCCATAGGTATTTTTAATAGTCTCTAGATGATGAGAATTTTCCAAAATCATTAACCCCCCTAATTCCCAAGGAATATCGCCTAATGGAGTCCAAGCCGTGTAAAGCTTGTCAGTTCCCCGTCCCATATACACAATGTCACAATGAGCGTAAGTTCCTTTTCCTGGGGCGACGGCTCTAAGCCAAGTGTAATCGTAATGCCGGACTTGACCGCCTAAAAACATTCCAAAAAATTCCATCATGCGTCCCGAATAAAGCAGTGTTTTCAGTGTTGAACTCCTGCTTGCTAAATCGGGACGGAAATTCATGCTTAATCCCGGTTTAGCGATGCAATCTAGAACAGGGCCCTCAAGTTCCAAGCTTCCCTCAGCAGCTAAACAAGCTGCAATTTCCTGCCGAGCTTGCCAAACCTCTTGAGAGTTAAGAAAGGCTTTTAAGTATAAGTAACCGTCTTGTTGCATCCTCCGTCGCAATTGCTCTGGCTGTCCGAGTACATCGGAGGAATCCCTTAGATAGCCAAAAGCCTCCTCACGGCAATCTAGTTCATAACCTAGGGAACTTAGGGCTGTTTTTGTTTGCCTAATCAGCATCGTGGCTACCCGTTTAAGTCGGGACAGTAGAAACTTCAGTATTCAACAGATCTGCTGGATAATACCTTTACCTGCGGTGGACTATCCGTCGTATCTGCTAGATAACACCCTAATTTTAAGGGATTAAACAGAAACGAAAGCAGGTTAAGTCCGGGTTCTTGGGTGTTATCTGTCACCTTTGCTGAATATTATCTCCTATATCGATCTTATCCAGCATTAACCTAATGTCACATCTTGTAAGAAAGACTTTCTCATTTTCTAAAAAGTTAGAAAACCATATTGGTGCTATTTGGTATTTTGTCCATCATTACGACTATACTTTGAGGCAATAAATATTCAATCACTACATATTTACTACTACCCCGATACCATTGGCACATCTTACAACGTGACTAATATTGCGTTCATGTTTCTAAATAGCTTTGGTATCAGGATCTAAAGCCCAGAGCGGTGTTTCAAGACAAGTTGAAACGCCGCTCTTATTTTTGTCTCTAGCTCCTACCCGCATTTAGGATTGCCGCGGGTTAACGTAACCTCGATCTGGGATCGCCGACGATCGGTTGAAGTTACGCCTAGAAACTCCTCGCAGAGGTTTTCGCTAAGACTGTGCGAAGGTCATAGCGGTCAAGGTTCATCACCTTGTCCCACGCCACCACAAAGTCATTGACAAACTTCTGCTGCGAGTCCACACATCCATAGACTTCCGCCAGGGCGCGGAGCTGAGAGTTTGAGCCGAAGATGAGGTCAACACGGGTAGCAGTCCACTTCAGGTCGCCTGTTTTGCGATCGCTCCCCTCGAACTCATACTCATCTTCAGAGGTCGCCTTCCACGTCGTACCCAGGTCGAGCAGGTTCACGAAGAAGTCATTGGTCAACGTCTCTGGCCGATCGGTAAAGACGCCGTGTTTGAACCCTCCAAAGTTTGCACCCAGGACGCGCAAGCCGCCCACGAGAGCCGTCATCTGAGGAGCTGACAGGGACAGCAACTGCGCCCGATCGACCAGTAGCTCTTCGAGCGATTCGCTATGTTTGCCGCCTTTGTAGTTGCGGAACCCGTCCGCAGTCGGCTCAAGCACGGCAAAGGACTCGACATCCGTTTTCTCTTGCAGCGCATCCGTGCGTCCCGGCTTGAAGGGAACCGTCACGTCGTGACCGGCATTTTTCGCCGCTTGCTCAATGCCCGCGCATCCGCCCAGAACGATCAAGTCAGCGATCGAAACCCGCTTGCCGCCAGACTGCGAGCTGTTGAACTCCTGTTGAATTCCCTCCAGGGTTTGCAGCACTGTTGCCAACTGCTCTGGCTGGTTGACTTCCCAATCCTTCTGCGGCGCGAGACGAATGCGCCCCCCGTTCGCTCCACCGCGCATATCGGAGCAGCGGAACGTTGACGCCGACGCCCAAGCGGTCGAAACGAGCTGGGAGACAGACAGTCCCGAAGCAAGAATCTTGGCTTTGAGGGCAGCGATGTCCTGCTCATCAATCAATTCATGATCGACTGCGGGAATGGGATCTTGCCACAAGAACTCTTCCTGGGGAACCTCCGGGCCGAGATAGCGTGAACGGGGACCCATGTCGCGGTGCGTCAGCTTGAACCACGCCTTGGCGAACTGCTCGCCAAACTCATCCGGGTTGTCGTGGTAACGTCGCGCAATCTGGTTGTAGATGGGGTCCATCTTCATCGCCATGTCTGCCGTGGTCATCATGGGGGCGTGCCGTTTCGACGGATCGTGCGCGTCGGGTACCGTACCCGCACCAGCGTCGCCCTTGGGCTTCCATTGCCACGCGCCAGCGGGGCTTTTCGTCAGTTCCCAGTCATATTTGAACAGGGTTTCAAGATAGCTGTTGTCCCACTGTGTCGGCGTGGGGGTCCATGCGCCTTCGATACCGCTGGTGATCGCATCGACGCCGACACCCGTGTTAAAGGCGTTCTTCCAGCCGAGGCCCTGATCGATGATGGTGGCACCCGCAGGATCAGCCCCTACGTGCGTCGCCTCGCCCGCACCGTGACATTTGCCGAACGTGTGCCCACCGGCGGTGAGGGCGACTGTCTCCTCGTCGTTCATCGCCATCCGACCAAAGGTTTCGCGAATATCGCGCCCTGAGCCGACCGGATCGGGCTCGCCGTCTGGCCCTTCCGGGTTCACGTAGATCAGTCCCATCTGAACGGCGGCGAGAGGATTCAGGAGCACCCGATCTTCTTCGTAACGCTCATTGCCGAGCCAGGCTTTCTCAGAACCCCAGTAGATGTCTTCCTCTGGCTGCCAAACGTCCACGCGCCCGCCGGCAAAACCCAACGTCTTGAAACCCATCGACTCAAGCGCGCAGTTGCCAGCGAAGATCATGAGGTCTGCCCACGAGATTTTCTTGCCGTATTTCTGCTTGATTGGCCAAAGCAACATGCGCGCCTTGTCGAGGTTGGCATTGTCTGGCCAACTGTTGAGCGGCTCAAACCGCTGGCTACCGGAACCCGCGCCGCCGCGACCGTCGCCAATACGATATGTGCCGGCGCTGTGCCAAGCCATCCGGATGAAGAGCGGCCCATAATGGCCGTAGTCGGCTGGCCACCAGTCCTGGGAGGTGGTCATCAGCTCGTAGATATCTGCCCTCAAGGCAGCTAAGTCAAGACTCTTGAACTCCTCAGCGTAGTTGAATTCCTCACCCATAGGATTGGCCTGGGGGGTGTGCTGGTGGAGGATGCTCAGATTCAAATAATGCGGCCACCAGTCTCGATTTGACGGCATATGACGAGGCTGAGATTTCTGACCGCCGCCCGTAAAGGGGCATCCACTTCCGTTGCTCATAGTATTTTCCTATCGAGGTGTGTGGGTAGGTTTTTTGATGTACTGCGGGTATTGCCAACAAATAGCATTATGGTAATTACTGGGATAATCGATGAGCAAATAATCTAAGAGAAATATAATTAACGTTAGGATTTGAAACAATGGATTTGTAATTTGAAACAAACGGTTATTACTAATAACCCAAGGGTGAGCCTGTACGCGCTCTGGTTGAGCGCGGTCACTTTCCACAAAGCTCACATGATGCTGAGACACCCGCGACGGTGTAACGACAGCTCCATCTGACTCAACTGACGGGCTTACGCATCTGCCACGAGGTAATCGGGAAGGTGTGAGTAAGCCTATGAATCGCAAGATTTAACTATACTATGGTCTGCTTTCAACCCCTAAATCTCTTATTTTGCATCCACAAGAATAGGGCTTTAACTGACTTTTAAACCGCGCCCTAAAATTGGACTCGTTTGAGCGATCGGTCTATATTTTCACCCGCAAATCAGCGGAAGAAACGGCAGAATAATCCACTCTCAACTTGTTTACAGATGAGGAGCTGTTTCCTGAAATCAATTGTGACGCTCTATCGTTACATCTAGATGCAATTTACCTAACAACACCCATGCACCTGACCGCCGAGAGGTTGTCTGTTGGGAATAGGAGGTTGCCTGCGGTAGGTGATGGTCAATGTTATGTCGCTTACGTTAGGGATTCGCAAGTCCTATAAGTTAGATTGGAGCCTGCGAAACCCAACAACACCAATCATTCTGCCACACTGTAAATACCCTTTCACGGTGGATCGCTAATTCCGTTGGTTACCGCAGCGATTTCGTTAGTTACTATACCTTGAGCGTATCTGCCGATCGCAATGACTGCCAGGATTCTTACGGGTAACAGTATGTTCTCTAGCTTCACAGGAAACCTCAGAAATTCATCCTATTCTAAGTCTGGCAGTTTTTCACGGGGACAGGCGATCGCTTTTCTTGCTGCTTCAGCTTTAGGAGAGTGGAGTTCGAGGAGGATGGTGCGATCGCTTTGGACAATGAGCGCCTTATTAGGAATATAAGACCTATTCCGATTTTTATTTATTAAAAAATGTATTTTTATAGCAATTCTTTATCGATATTGCCTACGTAAAAGTTTGCCTTGATTCCGTGCTGCTGTAATCACATTCTGATTAGCAGTAAAGACCTGAATTCCAGGAACTGTAGCAAAATCACCATCATCAGTAATTACTTGAAAAATACCTGCCCTAGTCATACTTTCTAGAATGAACAGATCATAACCATCGAGTAGTTGGGTTTTAAATCTAACCAAGGCTGCATTTGTGGTTGACTCGTCTACGGAGAGATTCAGGGGGTCGGCAATCGCTTTAACCTGTTCCCAAGCATCTTCAACTTCAGCCACTACTTTAATGGTTCGTTCCGTTGGATAATTATGGCGATATTCCTTGTTGCTAATTGACAATCCCCTGGCACGGATAAATATTTCTCGTTCAGTTTTTTCAATTAAATGAGCTAGTTCAGCCAGAGATAGCCCACTGTGTAAGAGTTTAGCGCTGGCAGATTTAGCATTACGAATATAATCAGGATAATGCTTGAGCTGATAGGACTTAGGCCCGTTAACTGCCTGACTAGCTCGGCTGTAAGTCAGCCAGTACCACACATTACTATCTACTAGAAAAGAGTCACTTGACTGTGGGCTATCGCTCCCAAGAGCGACTACTTCTGCTCGGATTGCATAGTTAATCGGCATCAGAAACTAAGCGCCTGTTCCCTCAAAACCTCATCTACTGCCTTGCCAGTCTTTTCATCGGAGTAGTACTCCTTCGAGTTCTCGATCACTCGCTTCATTACCCGCATTCCAAGCGGTATCAGGTTAGAAACTTTGAGGAGATGATCTATATCTTCTGGTTGTAAGTCTTTGAGCAGTTCTCCGATGGCAGCATTCAAAAATGGCGGCCCAATAATATCCACTCCAGTAAAATCAAGTTCAACGAGATTACCTGCTATTAGTTCTGGATGAATCAGGTCATAAACCTTCTGACCGTCATCTGGTGTTATGCAGATTCCGCCAACTAAGTTGCGGATGTTGTACACTCGATGTGCCTGAGAAGCCCCAACATTTGCCAAATGAGTATCTGGCACCGAAAAACTGGTTTCGCCTTGAAGCTGGACAAGAAGCTGCTTAAAGACGCCTGACTCTGCTGCTGCCTTTTTGGCTGAAGCTACAGAATTGGAGGAATTAAATATGTTAACAGCTAAACCGATAATTTCTTCCTCATTACTCTGAGCAGTCTCTTCAGGATCTGGTGTAGTAAAGCGGAGCCGTTCACCTTCATGACTTCGCAAAACCCGACGAGCCTCCTTGTATATTTTGTCCAAGGGGGAATAGCTCTTTGCTAAAGTACCAAGCTTAGAGACACTGGCAGGAAACTCCTTACCAATGTCGTTTAGCTGATTTTGAATCTCAACAGGTAACTTGCCGTCGAGTTGGGTTAGGGCGGCAAGGAAGGCGTTGAGTTGAAGTGCCTCTGTGGCTTTCATAGCTCAGGGTTTACCTGTAATAGTGAAGGCTGCCCAGTAGTATGGGTGATTATAAGGTTGCTCATCTAGCTTTATCATACTCATTTTATAAAGCGTGCTCAGTCCATCTTCTAGGAAATCATACACGGTTTCTTCATCAGGCGGCAGGTTGTCCTGGATAGATTTATACCAGTCAGCGAGTTGCCGATTGGTCAGATGCCTTAACCATCGAGTTGCCTCTGTCAAAGCAGCTACTTCCGATTTGCCATTGTGCAACTGTCTGTAAAACTCAACCATAACCAAGATGCTGACTTGTGACTGTACCGTCCAGAGGGTACTGACCACACGAGCTACTCCACTACGAAGGAAGCCACTGACCAGACCAACATATTCATCAGTAATCGTTTGGTTGCCCGTGAGAGCAGTTTCGCAAGCTGAAAGGCAAACCAGTTGATAGTTGCTGAGTTGTAGGGAACTAATTTCTTTGATGGTCAGTCGGTCTGTGCCACTTAAAAAGAGAGCTGATTCTTCAGGATGGTCAAAATTGTAAGCACCATGTCCCGTGAAGTGAAAAATGCTGTGAGGTTGTTGCAGTTTGGCTTTCACCTGTCCCTGAGTAGCATCGGTAGAGCCAATTCGGTTAGGGTTGGAGAACATTGGCATCTGACAAATCATTTCAGATTCAACCTCAGCCGAAGACAAATCGCCACTTTTGGTTTTTTCATTTGTGTGCTTAGGATTCTCTACACTCAGCAAGTAGGGAGTATCTCCTGACTCCCAGTGCCTGGCTCCTGATTCCAGTAGCTGCAAACCGATTTGGGCGCTGGGAAGATAGGTAATTGTATAACTCTGTGAAAACAGAGCATGAAGTGGAAAACGGTGCAGATCGCGATGGGGAATCAAAATCAATTGAGTGATACAAGCTAATTCCTGTTCAAGCCGAGGAATGTTGAGAATTTGATTCTTTAGCTCTTCCAGTTTGTCCTGCATTCCCTTAAGCCAGGGATGGTCTTCTTTATTTTTTTTTGTTTTAGTGTTGCGATAGTTGCCGTACTGTTGATTCCAATCACTAAGCCAGCTTTCAAATTTTTGTAGACAACGCATGGATGCAGGACGCTCATCTTGATCCTGATCTTCTGTTGTTGATGTAGGAATCAAGACAGGTTCTAATTCACCATGCTTTAGAATGAAGGTATTGAGAGCAGCAGGGCTGAGATGCCAGTAAATTATTGCGGTTGATGGATTTAGGAGTTGCTGTATTTCCTTATAGCTAGGAGTTGGAATATCTTCATTCCAGAGTAGCCATTTTAAGCAGGTGTTTTTGCCTTCTTCTGCGGTTTTCAGTGCTTGCAAGAGTTCGCCAGACTGCACGAAGATATCAACAGTTAACTGCTTAAAACCCGCAAACTTGAGAGCTAGCTGTTTTTTCTTCCCAAAACTCTGTGAGCTAGCAAGCAAGAGTCGCAACTGATCTACTCCAAGCCGCTGTAATTCTTTCGCTTCAGCTATTTGACCTAATCCCAAATGAACCTCGATTAGATCTTGCAAAACTATAAGATGCCGTTCAGGAAACTTTTCACGAGTTAAAAGCTTCAGAGCTTCTTGATAACTTTCCCGTGCTTTTTCCCAGTATTCAAAAGAATTACGCTGTTTTCGCCCTTCTAGGTAGTGAGCTTTTCCTTTAGAGTGATGCAATACTCCGTAACCTTCTTGGCAGCCTGGTGTTTCTGGCTGGAGAAGCTCTAATCCCTTATCCCATGTTCGTAATGCCGACTTGTAATGACCTAAATACTGGTGGTAAAGTAATCCTCGATCTTTCCAAGACCAATAGTCCTGATAATTACTCAGACGCAGAGCTTCTTTATAGCTAAGGTCCGCATCCTTATAACGCTCTAAACTCCTCAAGGCATTACCTTTACCATTCCAAGCATAGTAGTCTTCGGGAGCTAGATTTAAGGTACGTTCGTAAGAGTTGAGTGCCTCTGTGTAGCGACTTAATTTTAATAACACCTTGCTACGGTTGTACCAGGCGTCCTTGTAGTTTGATTCAATTTTTACAGCTTGATGGTAGCTCTCAAATGCATCTCCCAATTTACCCAAGCTCTGTAGCGCATTACCAAGGTTGTACCAAGCTTCCGCATAGTTGAGGTCAATATCCAAGGCTTCGTTATAGCTCTCAACCGCTTCTTCTAAGCGACCTAAGTGTTGCAGTGCAAAGCCTTTGCTGTACCAAGCCTCCGTATAGTTGAGGTCAATATCCAAGGCTTCGTCATAGCTCTCAATCGCTTCTTCTAAGCGACCTAGCTTATAAAGTGCGTACCCCCGTTTCAACCGAGCTTCTGCGTTATCAGGTTGAATAATTATAATTTTGGCCCAGCTAGCAAATACAGCATCGTAGCAGCCTGATTTAACAAGTGCATCTAATGGACGGCGACGCTTTTTCTCAGCATCTTTATAATCTGGTTGAATTTCTAAAACCCTATCAAAGCTGGTCAGTGCTTCTTCATGGCATCCTAATATTGTTAGCGTAATGCCACGATGCATCCAGGCTTCTGCGTAGTCTGGTTGAATTTCTAGAGCCTTATCAAAGCTGGCGATTGCTTCCTGTTTCTCTTCTTTGCCGCCTGATTTTCCTAGGGTAATGCCGTGATGCATCCAAGCTTTTGAGTAGTCTGGTTTAAACTCAATCGCTTTGTTTAAGCTGTCAAGCCCATCTCTAAATCGTCTGAGGTTGGCGAGCGTAATGCCGCGATGCATCCAGGCTTCTGCGAAGTCTGGTCTAAACTTAATCGCTTTATCAAAGCTAGCGATCGCTTTCTGATGTCGATTTAATTTGGTGAGGGTAATACCGTAATACATCCAAGCTTCTGCATAGTCAGGTTTTATCGCAATTGCTTTATCTAAACTTTTAAGTGCCTTTTCCAAGTTCTCAAGGTTTTCTAGGTTTCCTAAGGTCTGAGCATGGCTCTTCCAAGCTCTGTGGGAGTCGGGTTTAAGCTGAATGGCTCTCTCAATACTGTTTAGTGATTCTTTGTGCTTGCCTAAGTTTGCTAGTGTAATGCCGTGAAGCCTCCAAGCTTCATAGAAGTCAGGTTTTAGCTTAGTCGCATTGTCGAAGCTAACCCGTGCATCTTCATACTGCTGCAACTCAGCGAACCCGATGCCTCTACCATGCCAATCTTCATGGTGTTGAGGTTCAATTTGAATCGCTTGCTCAAAATCTACAGTTGCTTGCTCAACCAGGTTTAGACGTTGGTAAGCCAAGCCCCGTAGAGCCAAGGCTAAAATGGAGGATGGCTTGCTCTGCAAAGCTTTGTTGAGGTAGTCAACAGACTTTTGATAGTCCTTTAAACAATACCAAGCTAAACCCAAACCATATAATACTTGCGGGTTGCACGGTTCTAGTTCCGCCGCTTGCTGGAACACCTCTAGCCCTGTTTGGTACTGCCCTCTATCTAGTTGATCATGACCTTGCTCAAGCAAGTCTTCTACATTAGCACTCTGCATCATCTGCAATAATTTTCATCCAGTTATTACTATTCTGCATTCGCGTTGATGGAGAAGGCATTAAGCCTACCAATATCTTTTGCTTTTTGAACCGTCCAGTTTTTAGATACTCTACTATTTGTGCAAGCTGTAACCTAGCTTTAGCATAGCATTGCGGAACTTAGTTTCAGAGACCTGTTAGCACGACCAAAGAGCGATCACCTGCCAGCATACAATACCCCCTCATCCGCACAGGTAGCCTCTATATGAAGAAGGATGTTGACGAGGTAGCCACATCTTTACAGTAAAAAAAGTAACACTCTCTCACACTCATGCCAGAAGAACCAAAAGTCAGACGGTTTGCCGATGCCTTAAATCAGGCACTTGGAGGCAAACCCATCGTGTCACTCAAGGCACGGACACAGACAGCTTCATCTTGGGAAAAAGAGCATCCCGGTGTCTTACTCAACAGGCGTATCGAACGAGTCCTCTCACACGGCAAGCACCTAGTCGGCTTAATTGAAGGGGGTTACTACTTCCACTCTCACCTGATGATGTGGGGAAGCTGGGCAGTTTTAGACAATCCGCCCCAAGAAATAGATCGCCGCGAGCGATCGCGTATTGTCGTCCACGCTCACGCTCGACCAACACACAGTAGCCCCGCACCAAGAAGTTACGAGAGCTGGAGAGCCATCGATCAGTTTTACTTGGCTGTATTGAGCCTGATACTTGGGATTGGTTTCAGGAGGCTTTTTCGCAATTTTTCCTCCCGCAAGTTGCTGCAAATCCAAAACGAAAAGTAGCATTGCCCGGATTGCCCGGTTGATTGTTGACTGCAATCTCGTATTTACCGTTTTTAGAAATACTGAGAACAGTCGCCTACAATACATCACCCTTACCTACACGGGATTTGTTTCAGTCGAGAACATCTTCACTGGTTTGGGGTTCAACCACTTCATCATTCAACATCGTAAGCAAGGTAGTATAAACTTGAGTAATAAACTAAGGAAAAACCTCTCTCATGTATGTTTTATTTACAAAGAGCAATACATTCTCGTATCTGGATTATTTTGCTGATAATAATGAGTTTGTTGCTACCTGTGAAATGTTCTGATTTTAGGATATCTTCTGATTCCTGGATAGACAGGTTCTTTTCTAAAAGACTGAAGCATACCTACAAATACAACGCTACCACTGCACCTGCGATTGCACAAAACGTGATGTATTTCGGTGGCAAAGAAAGCTTTGATATATCTCTATTTTCCTCAGTTGTTTTTGCAGTTGAGGTCGAGACAGAAAGAGAACGTTGGCGCTTTAAGTTACCCCCTGCGGACGCAATTGGTCATACTCCTGTTATCGATGACGGTATGCTGTATGTTGGCACCTATGGTTCATCACCTCATGTTTATGCACTGGATGTCCAAACTGGGCAATTGAAGTGGCAAACCAAGGCCAGTGGCAACGTTCTTTCGCCAGTCGTAGTGTTTGATGGTGTAGCCTGCTTTAGAAGCCTAGATGGGTATCTTTATGCGCTTGATGCCAACACAGGAAACTCGAAATGGAGCTTCCCGGCATACGGAACGCTCCCACCGTTAAAAATTAACACTCGGTTTGAAGGTCGTCCAGATGAGGTGGTGTCTTTTCCAACGGTTGCGAATGGCGTTGTATACATAGGCACTCGCAGCGGTTTATACGCGCTAGATGTCCAAACTGGTAAACCCCTTTGGAGATTTGCCACTGATAACGCGGTGGACAGCACTCCCCTTGTCCAAAAGGGGAGGGTTTACATTGGCTCTGGCGATGCCACTAGACATCGGGGCTACATCTATGGGCTTGATGCTCAGACCGGCAAACTTCAATGGCAATATTCAGTGCATGAGGGCATGGTGGATTCGGATCTGGCAATTTCCGATAATGTCATTTACTTTGGTGGGGTTAGCCCCAATTTGCATGCTGTTGATTTAGTAACGCGACAAGAGAAATGGCGATTTCCTACCAAAGCATCTACCAGTTACACAGGTGCGTTTGCCCACAAGGGTACAGTCTTTTTTGTGCGGGAAGAAGTTCTTTACGCATTCGATCCTCAAACCGGGAATCCCTACTGGGAATATAAAGAGTGCCACAACTGTGAGCGACGTTCTCCCTCTATTGAGGGACCATCTTTGTATAACGATACGCTTTACTATGTCCTACGAAACAGAATCTATGCGTTTGATGCTACGCCTCATGCCGTAGAATAGATTCTAAGAGCCGTTCGTACATTGAATTAAGAATGCTTGGGATGGCGGCGTTAGAAAGAAATTTTCGATGAAATATTGGCTAATTAATGCACTGCTAC
The DNA here is from genome assembly GCF_036701555.1 of Microcoleus sp. Pol10D4. NCBI lineage: Bacteria > Bacillati > Cyanobacteriota > Cyanophyceae > Oscillatoriales > Microcoleaceae > Microcoleus > Microcoleus sp. Pol10D4. Next base: position 117,414 of record NZ_JAUBRA010000008.1, on the reverse strand, counting down.
TAGCTGCTATGTTTCGATGAGGATTTGTATTGGTAGGTCTATTGCATCCGCGAGTGGGAAAGTCAGGGGCGAAGCGTGTTCGTCTACTTCAACAACGACGGAGGCGGTAATGCAATGAGGAACGCTTCTAGGTTAAAAACTTTTTTGGAGAAGGGTACTTCATAACAGGCTCTGATTGAGAGCGTTCCCATTAGAAATAGCGGAACATTAAGTATGTTCTGCCGTTTTTCGGTATTTGAAGACGCGAGTTCAAACTACGAAGCAGTACAGGGTATAGTTGGCTCCTGCAAGCCCCACCATAAGTGTGGTAGTTAGTGCATATTGCCATGCCCCAATGAGTCTCCATCAGCCACCATTTCTGATAGAAATGCCAGGGGATTGCTCATATCAGCAGCGAAACCAAGGATGGCGCGATCTCGATGCTCGTATACTAAATCTCCCTGAGCATTAAACAAGAAAGTTGCGCCTCGTTGAGTGAGATAAGCAGCATTTGGAACATAGGTTTTCCAATGACTCAGCACTTCTCCCATATTCCGCAGCCGTAAAGTTGCCAATTCAAATGGACGTTGGAAACCCTTGCCACCTGCCCACCGGAAAGTGGAGCCTCTGAGGGGTGGAAGAGGGAAAGCCTGGATAATTTCATCATCACCAATTAATTGAGGTGCTTTTGCGTCGCCTCGATACCCTCTCCATACTTCTGCCAGAGTGCCAGGGCTACCAATCCCTGCACACATGAACAATAAATTGAAGTAAGCATTCATAGCAGCCGATAAACCGGGTAGTTTTAAGGATAAACCTGGATACAGGTCAAGTTTGTGGTGCAGTTGGGCACTGGGATCTACAAACAAACAGTCGGCAGGAAATCCTGTATAGCCACAGAATCGCTGACCCGATGAGCGTGAGCCAATTCCCACAGCTCGGATTGCTATCCCTTGTGCTTCAAGCCGTTGAGCGTCCCGTCGCAACCACCAAGCATATTCAAGGCTGTCGAAGTCTCCCAATTGTGGCAAGAACAGCACCAATTGCCTCATAGAGGATTGGCAACCGCTCAAGATGGGTAAAACGGCTCCATCACTCACCCGTTGGCGTGAGGTTTGGCTCAAGAGGGTATGGATATTCATCGGCTAATTATCGATTAAGGAATTGGGAAAGTAGAAAATAATCAGTTGTTGGACAGATGGTTTACTCACATCAAATCGGGCGACTACTTTCGGAATTGATGTATAACCTGGTTGAGATGCTTTAACTATTGCGCTTGAGCTGGCAGGGTCTGTCTACCTGTGCTACTTTAGCTCATATGAGCAGGTGATGTCCGGCGATCGCCAATGCTCTCTCCGCGAGAGCAGACTCAATAAAATTGGTGCCGACAAGCGTGAAATATTTTTGCAGACTAACTGGAATCAGCGTCAGTTCACGGCATCTGTAGGTAACTTTTCGCTTGGCTTTTTTACATAAAGAATACCGAGAGCAATGGTCGCTCCCGGTCTCAGCTTTTCCAGTTCCGTTGTTGTTAGATAAATCCAATCAGGCTCAATGAAAGGAAAATTTGCCTCACTCGATTAAGCACAGCCTTTCTGCGTACTGAGTTCACCACTAAACACGCTTACCCCATCGTTATTGGTTAGCCTGTTCCAAAGCGGGAGTCGCTGGAGTTCCAGCAATTTCGGCTAAGTTAATCTTGACGACTTTATTGCGAGCTTCAGTTACTTTGGGCAGAGTTAGCGTTAGAATGCCATCTTTGTATTCAGCTTGCACAGAGTCGTTTTGAATGTGTGCGGGTAAGGGAAGCACCCGGTGGAATTTGCCATAGCGGAATTCTGAGCGGACGTAGCCAGATTTTTCGTCTGTGTTTTCGTAGCGGCGCTCGCCAGAGATAGAAATTGCTTCGCGAGTGACTTGAACGTCAATGTCTTTGGGGTCAATTCCAGGCAGTTGCGCTTTTAATACGAAGTTGTCCCCAGCATCAGCCAATTCCAGAGCTGGCATCCAAGCGGCTTCTGAGTTATCTCTCGTTGCTGCCCGTTGGTCAAAAACTTTATCGAGTTGCTCGCGGATGGTTTCAATTTCCGTGAAGGGTTGCCAGTAGCGCATCAACATAATCTGTCACCTCAAAGATGGTAAAGCTTTATAACGAATGTTTGGGTTGAAGCTCGTTGCTTACAGTTATTATGATGCCGATTATTTAGCGGTAATAACAGTCAGGAGAACCCTACTGGGTTGGTCGTAGTTACCAGAATTAGTGCGAAACAATCAGATTAATTGGCTTTGAAGAAAACCGTACAAAGCTATTCCTAGAAACCTCATCATGCTGTGGCAACCACATGATGACCCTGCCGAGCGAACTCTGCTGGCGTGTGAGCGTCGGCGGAAGGATCGCTGGTGTTAACCGTACCAAAAACATGGTGCGGGTGATGTGTAATAGGGTAAGGACGTGCAGAGCGGGCGTGAGCTGCTTTCCCATAGCCATCGCTGTATGAGGGATATCGCCTAATCCCCTTCTTAAAAACAAAGTTTTGATATAGCTAGCTGCGGGAGTGGGAGTCCCGCATTAACGCCTCCACCAGCGGGGCGTTACCCACAGCTAACTAATAAATTCTCCCAAGCAGTAATTCAAAACAGCCAAGACACTTTCATTGTCTAACGACCCAGTGCTATCAGCTTGAAAATACCTAGTAAGGTGTTATGCAGAAACAGAAAGTAATAGATACCGAAAGCAGCCAAGCCCCCTGAAAGCATTACTGGATCTCGCAGAAACTTGGCTATACTAATGAAAGCAGCAAGGAAAATTGACACAACGATAGCGGTTTGAGGGTCGAACATGAGGAAAAAGACTCCTTTTTCTGAAACTATTGCAATCCAGCATAGGTGGTCTGCCCAAGCGTCAGAGGCAATGCGATCCAGATTTGAAGTTTTGTTAAGTTCTGCGGTAAACACCGCCTGCCTTATCCGCGCAAAGCAATTCCCCATTGTGCCACGCCCAGCCGTGCAAATTGCGGCTAGCTGACACTCCTAAACTCAGTGCTTCCCACAGTGATTTGTTGTAGGCAACCAATTGCTTACTGAGCAATGGGTCATTTTCTGCCTCAATTTGGCACGTCCACAGAACCATCCCAATCCAAGAAAAACCCACTTTGTGCCAAACTAAGTTTCTTTTGAATCTCTGCTCCTCTGCCTTCTTAAGTTGTGGGTAAGTACCATCCAACTCGGCTCGCTCCAGAAGTTGAGTGTACTGCTTACCTACTTGCCTCCACTTTTTCATCGGAACCTCATAGTAGGGTTCCAGACAGACAGAGAAAGAACCGTCCGCCTCTTCTTTTAAAGTTTCCGCAAATAAATCATAGGCTGATTGAAATGGATATTGTCTCAGGCTAGCTTGGTGAAAAAATTTGTACCAAAAATGGGCTAAGGGCTTGGAAAAATGCTCCACATAACCCGTCCAGATTTGGAGAAGTGCGTGGCGTCTTTTGACATATTTTTGGGCAACTTGGCAAAGCTCCCACCGAGCTTTTTTTTCATTAACGCAGCAGTTCATTAACTCAGCTTTTCCTTGAGAAATCTCTTGCCGTTTTACAGCTTCCTCAAGTGGGTAATAGTCCTTAACAAGCCACTTAGATTTCCAGCACTCAGCCAACAGAATTTGGGTTTGTCTTGCTTTGTGCCATTCCTCTATCTGAGCTGGTGTCTTAGCTTGCTGTAGGAGGCGATCGCTGGGCAAGCTAGCTATAAGTTGGGCAATTTGCTCATCTATTTCAGAGATTTTTTGATTCATTAGATAATTCGGGATAAAGTGGAGGATTTCGGACGGTACAGACTAGGTGGGGATTGCTCCCCGAGCGAGAAGGCAGCGATGGCTCCGCCCCGGATGGAGCCTACGCAATCGGGAAGTTTGAGCATGGCGGGTGGGTTGGGGGTTTGGTTTTAGTTTCTCCCAAAATCCGGGTGTTGGGAGCGATCGCACTCGCGTCAATCCAGCGCTGCCTTACCTTTGTCAAGGATATCTCGCAAAAATTGGGCTAGATCGGCAAAGTGTTCTGGGTTATTTTCAAGCAGCCATTCCGTGAGCATTAGTGAGTGCGAGGTTTTTTTAAACTGGACCCGCGCTTCTGATAACTCGGCAAATAGCGCAGCGAGCACTTTTGCAGCATCAATTTTGTCAATCCATTTGGCATTAGCTAGATGTTTTGGAGTATCGTCTTTTGAGCGCTGAGTATTGGGTTTTGGGAAGTAATTCTTATTTAATTTATGGGTTTCGAGTCGTTCTCGAACTTCTTCGCCACTAACCGGTTGTTCTCGCCCCGCATCTTCTTGATTGAGTGCGGCTGCTATAGCATCGGGATGGAGCAGGTAATTTTCATACATTCGCCTCTCCAGGAATTTAACTGGGTGCTGACTTCTTTTCTGCAAATCCTCCATCTCCTGCAAACAGCGCTCCTCCAGATCGAACACAAATCCAACCGTCGGGGGAAACAAACTGCTGCCACCGCTGAGTTTGTCGTAAACATCAAATACGAGATGAGCGCGTTTTCCCTCAAAATCGCCAGTATTCTTAACAGCAATAATTTGAGTACCCCTTAAAGGCTTTTTGGCTACTTTTTCCAAAATTAACGGAAAGCACCGCTCCTCGGTCGGCCCTTCCACCCAGAGGATGTTGTCCGCACCGAAAACGTCAGACAAACTGACTCCCAGTTCGGCTAATAGAGAGCGCTGTTCCTTGATATCTTGCGAATTCATCATTGATGCTTTCGTTTCCCCGCCCTCAGACCGCAGCTTCACGATAGTTGAGGGATTGGCAGCGGAAATAATCTCGGCCGAATGAGTGGCAATAAAATATTGGTGCTGCGGAAACTCCTTGAGAATTTCTATCAGTTTCTTGGCAGCACCAGGATGCAAATAAGATTGGGGTTCGTCAATGATAATCGTTCTGGGTTCTGGGGAAGCCAACACCGCGTAAAGAATCGCCAATACCTGTCCCGTCCCCGTTCCGTACTCCGATAGGGGAAACGCTAAATCTTCTCTCTCATTTTCATTCGCTTCTTGCGACCAGATTAAAATTTCTAATTCGCGACTTCTTCGACTCGTATCAATTCCTATCGAATCTTTGATGGCGGACTTAGGTCTGACAGAAACTAAGCCTATTTCAGGAAAAATAGTGGATACATACGTTAAAAAACGATTAAAAAGTTTCCTTTTTCCAGGCTGTTGAAGTTGATTCAAAACTTCAGCCAAGTTCGAGGCATCCGGTTCCAATTCGGAATTATCGCCAAAAAGGCAGCTTCCTAAATTGGGGCGTTCTGCATAAAGCCTGTATGTATGGCAACTAAAATATTGAACAATTCTGGTTGTTATTTCGTTGTCGGCAGTGTTCCTATTGAAATTAGCACCCGACGCTCTATCAATAAGGTAGTCTTGTTTGTTGACGCAATAGATGTTAAAGGTTAGGCTATCGCTTAAGCTTTTCTCTATTTCAGCTACTTTGCAGCTCTCCTCCATCCTAACTCTAATTTCTACAGCAGCACGAACCTCCAACCACTCTAGAAAAAGGCTGTGCATAGTTTGAGCCGATAGAGTTCGGTCTGTTTTGTCGCTGTAAACGAACTGAAAATCAATTGATAGTTTTTTGGCAACTTCTTCGATTGCAGACTTGTCTGCTACTAGAGAAACTTTGGCGCATGAGTCTGAATTAAAATGTAGCAATGTTTTGAGAGTGCGATGGGATTTCTTCTCGAAATTTAAGCTTAAAGCTTCCAGCAACGCTGTTTTTCCTGCATTGTTGGCTCCCACAATAATATTGATGCCAGGTTGGAATTCTAATACCCCAGAATCCCGGAAGGATTTGTAATTAAGTAACTGGAAACGGGAGATATACATAGCTGTTTCTCGGGACACACTTTAATCAATAAACTAGCGTAGCTGTAGGAGCGATCGCAATTCTGGTCAGTTAATCCCCTCTGGCAAGTACAAATCATCACCAGGCAATCTCCTGTTCGTAATCTCTTGCCGGTTCTCCAACATAACCGACTCAACGAATTCACCAAACCGCACATTGTACTCTGGTTCAGTACGCTTGATGCTGAATGCTGTGTCAGCCCGCCGTTCGATGGATTCTGCCATGCTGGCTTGAACCAAAGCTTGAGCTTTCACGTTGCCTTTGGTTGCTTCATTGAGCCAGTATGCCGTAGCTAATGCAATGGGAATGGGCTTGATTAGTTGAGCGTTGCCTTCCACTGCAATGCTTTGAGCTTGTGTAAAATTGTATCCGCCAAAAGGCAGAGCTAAAGCCGATTTCCCAGTGAGAAACCGGCTCAAGGCGCTGCCCTTTTTGTCCACCGCATTCATAACTCCAATCGCATCGACTTTGTAGCCGCCGTCGGGTAGTTGGTAAACATCAAGCGGAATCGCACCTAAAAGGATGGTGGCGGAAATAGCTTTGACTGTCATTTGTTAGTTGATATTAGTTCTAAGTGCGAGAAAAGTGTAGAAAGCTCATTGAGTGGTTTTTTAATAGAAACGAGAAATCTCATCACTCTCTTTCTTCTAGCCGAAAACCAATGGGTTTTTTGGGTTCTGCCGGATACTGACGAGGTAACTTCATCAAGAGAATGCTAATTTGATTGACGTGTTGGATTAACTCCACGGGTTGCCCTTCTTGAGTGCGACCGATAAAAGATATCAGAGAAGGATCGCAGTACCTCATGTCTTCGAGAGAAAACACGACTGTTTGACCAAAATTAACGAGCCTAACCCCAACTTCATGCTCATTATCCAACAAAGAAGTCAAAATCAATAATCAAATTAGCTAGGTGTTCGTAAAACTGGCTGGCATAATTAGCCTGGGATAATGCTACCAATTTTTGAACTTCTTGTTGAGAACTCTGTGTGTTAGAAAGCGCCATCTATTTCCTCTACTGTCACCACAACTATAAGTCAACCTGTACTGTGATGTTGACTAATCAATCAATTATATCTGTGGTGAAAAAATTAGTTTGCGGACTACCGAACCCAGAAAGTACGGTTTGCAGCACTGTTTTGGCAAGCGCGTCGGAAAGGGAATAGGCGGTATTGGGGGAAAGAATGCACCACCACTTTGAAGGGGTAAACTGCGTTATCGCAAGATTCCTCGCTCATTCGCTGTCGTCCCAATCAAGTTGCCAGGGATAATCAAAGAGCTTCAACAAAACTTGTTCCAGGTAATTCAGGCCCAATTGCCACGCTTGATATTTGGTACTGTCAGAAATGCGGCTTGCCTTCCTGCGCTCTTTGCTTCTGGGATGAACTATGGCGTTTCGCAATTCGGTAATTGCCTGCGGCCCATCAACCCAGTTGTATTCCTTTGACTGTTGAACCAAAGCAGTCCAACGGTGATGTATTGACGAGTCAATCCCCAGTTGTGAGAGCAACAATCTAATTTGATCGGCGGCTGGAAGTTTTTCAAATCCATGCGGGCTGATGCTTCTCTTTTCTTCTACCAAAAACACCCACGCTAACCTTTCCAAAGCTGTTTGCTCCAAAACAATTGAACCATTTATGCCACCCGCTTTCTTGTTGCTTTCTAAATACCAGTGAATTGACTCTTGCACTAGCTCGCGCCAGTTGTCATTTTGCCAGCGGCGCATAAACCCTGGGAATATATCAACTACTTCTGTAGAATCAATGTCAAACCAGATACAGCCATTTTGCCAAGGGTCTGCTTCGACCAGAGCGGGCCACTCTTCCCAGACCTGCTTTCCTGCTTCATCATAACCCGTCAAAAATATGGGAGCGATTCTTATTCCTCGTGCGAAAGAAAGATATTCTGAAAATGCTTCTAACAGTTCGTTGGCTTCGTCCAGGCTAAACAGGTTTTTGTCAGTTCGTTCCAATTTGCACACATGAGTGAAGGCATAACCTCCTTGTTCTTCAAGCAGTTCTTTCGTATCTGGTGCGCTGTTCATTGTTACCAGCACTATCCGCCACAGATCGGTTGTGTAAAAAAACTGCCCGAACCAAGTGTCTAAATCCCAATCCCTGCCGGGGTCGTCTTCCCGTTGAGAACAAGCATGGGCGGTAAAAAAGGGAATGTTAGTTAAATGAAAGAGCAGGGATTTTATTTTTACTTTCGTGCCAACAATAACTGGCTCATTAAAAAATCCAGCAATCTCAATTCGGCTGCGATTGCCGTTACTTGTGATTTTCAAAGGGTAGGGTTTTGTTATGACTCCCATTTCTGTCAGGTTGAGAGTCACTTGCCCGGATTCTAAGTCTGTTTGATTTGCATAAATAAATTCAAATTTAGTATGTGGTGCGGGAAACCATGTAAACTTTACAGTTGCTTCTCCCTCAATAACATTACTTTCCTGAACAATTTCAGCCGCACCTTCATACAACAGTATCGGCTCATTAGGTTGGTGTCCTTCGTAAAGCTTTGGATTCTGTAAATAGTTGCTAGATAACATATATTTGTTTGCTGAATAATTTATGTAGTATATCACACTACAGGTTTTTTATGTTTTTCAATTACGGTGTAACGGTCAATGCCTGTACTTGGGGGCGATCGCATTTATCTAACCCGCTGCTCTCTCAATTTTGACTCGCATCCTGTTCCATCCAGATCGCCGAGCGCATCCAACTCAACATCACTCAGCACTTTGGGTTTCATCTCGTACAAACCCCGCAGCACCACCTTGACATTGGGAAATGCGAAATAATTACTTAGTTTGCCGATGCAATGGGTGCTCGGGTTGCGTGCATAGAAAGTGTAGCGACCGCACTCTTCGAGATTGGGGGCATGAGTTGGTGTTGGGTTTGGCTCGGTTTCTCCAACAATTGGCGTATTGGTGGCGATCGGCAACCAGTTTGGTAATAGATTGGTCATAGTGACAATAGAACTTGCTAAGCCTGACACTCCCCTTATTTCCGAATATGTTAACCGTGGATAAAAACTTGAAAACTTTGTCGGTTTTCCTACCGATTCTAGCACTGGGCATTGTTGTCACACCTGCACGCGCAGGCCGAATTGAGGGAGCATCTGTTTCCTGTTGGTTGCTTCGTCAAGACAAAGTAGAACTTAAACAAACTTGTATCTATGAGTCGGTTTCTTGGGCTGGAGGCGGAGGAAGGACTTTGCGCTGGGAAGATGGCGGGCAAACAAAAATGACGTGGGGATTACAAGGGCGCGGAGAAAGACCTTGTGCCGAGGATAGCATGAGCATAGATGGTGTCTGCGGTGTGGTATATTTCCGCCATCCCACCACCTTACAACGGATTTCTGAAGAAGAAAGCTACAAGCGCGCCATAAACCGCCAACTGGCCGTGACCTGTGTCCAAGTACCAGATAAATCAATCTGCTGGCTATTTAAAGGAAATTAATTACAAAGAGAAAGGTGTGAGTATTAAAGTTACATTCGCAGAAGTACCAAAAATAGATGAAATCTCAATAGCACCTTTCATTTTTAGTGTCGGGCAGCAACTAATAATAAATGCTGTACCTGTTTCAACCTTGCTTACTCCTATTTTTTTTACCTGATGCTTTTTTACCTGATGTTTTTTGAGGGCGATCGAGTTCTCTAACAACATATTTTAAAAGAAAATCATCAGGCTTTACTAACGCCGAGTCTGCAATGTTCAGGCGACGGAATTGTGACCAATGTTCATTTAAGAGCTTCAAAGCTTGGTGGCGATTTAACGCGGAGATCGCACCCATAACTTGACGCAAACTCGACTGCAATAACTCAAGATTAGGGTCTGCCTCGGAAAATTGACTCACCATTGAAATTCCTGTTGCCAAATAAGGTGAATCCGGGGATATCTTTTTCGCTCTTAACCCCTGACGAACCACATTTAGCCATACCGGATAAAGTTCTAACCAATTAGCGAGTTGCAATTCGTTTAATGCCATTTCTTCCATTCCCAACGCTCCCCAAGTGCAAAGCGATGTTTCAGCTAAATTAGCATTCCGATTTTTCACCGCTAACTCCCATAATTTTCGAGCATGATCCTTAAACCGAACTGCTAGAAAATCATAAGCTTCCTCCACTTTATCAGTAGCCGTAACCTTATAAACCGTCTCACCGCGTGGTAGCTTATCGCCCCGATAAGATAGCCAATTGTGAGAACCGCACAAGTGAACTTCCCGATCTACAACAACTTCCTTCGCATGAGAATTTCCCAGCCAAAATACCTGCACTGCTGACAAACCTTCCCGCGTTTTAATTTCTCTTAGCTTTTGCTCAACTTGTGGCGGTATGGGTCTGGTTTCATTCTCTTGTCTCCGAGAAATACCGTGACCAATTAAAACCCATACTCCCCTATTAGCTAAATTTTGAAGTAATTGGATAAACTCATTATCTACTACTTCCTGGCTTACCCAAGGAGAATAAATTAAGACTTGATGATTCCCTCCTCTCAAAGTTTCTAAAAAAGATTGGCGAATTTGAATATCTCGCAGTAAAATTACCTGGTCTTTTTCCTGACTTCCCTTCGGCGGAACTTGTTTCCCAGTGTCCCTCAATTCTTTAACAGTTTCAATTGCCTGCTGTTCAATCTTCTTAATTCTGTCTTCAACTTCTTTATTTCGTTGATTGAGGAGCTGTTCACGCTCCGCAGCAATCGTTTCATCACTCAAATATAACAAAGTTTGTAAAGAAACTTTTCCTTCACTTTGGAAAATGTCAAGTAAATCAGAGGCATAGTGTAAAATTTGTTTTCCTCGTCTCACTTGCAACTTAATGGCATCTTCAAGCGCATCAAAAATCACAAAAATTGAAACAGATTGCCAGATATTTTGGCTCTCCTTGGTGAAAAAAGCAGCAGTAATGATTTTCCCATCTTCAGGAACGTGCAATCCTAAACCAGAACCCTGAATAATTCGTTGGAGTTCCTCAAGTCCTAACTCAGACATTTCTTGACACCGATTTTCCAGGGTGATAAAATCACCAAAATTGGGTAGGTCAATTTCTACTGCCTCTACAGGGGAAAATACAAAAAATAGATTTCCTTGCAAGGGGTCAGCGAGCGCATAAATGTGCTTTGTTTGTGGTGGTTGTGGCACAGAACCTTCTAGATAAAATTGCCGACCTTGAGGGGTTAGAATAATTTTGGCATCTGATGTCCAAGCTAAAGTTTCTAAACTCCGCAGAGTCTTAGCAGTATTTTGCACAAATACGGGATCAAGACCTAATGCTGCTGCTAGTTCATTTTCAGTGGGTATCAATTCACTCTCCATACCAGCGCGGAGAATAAATTCTTCCAGAATGTTAAATTTGCGAGGTTCGCTAATAGTAACTTCTACTGATATTTGCTCTAAAGGATAGCGGAATTGACGACCAGCCAGCACTGATATGCCAGCCGGACTTTGCTTTTCTATTTGTTGAACAAAATCCTGTAATTGGGGGTCAATTGGTTTAGGAGAGGATACTAGAAACATCAATCAGTCCTCCATTTCGGCGTACAATATTTGCTACTTCTGAATACATACTTCCAACTTTACCTTTGTGCTGTGTAAAAAGTGAATGGCATCCCACAACTACCAGCAATTCTTGAGCGCGGGAAAAGGCGACGTTTACCCGTTCTGGCTTTTTAGCAAAACCAATATCTCCATTAGGGTTGTTCCTCACCATGCTGACAATAACAATCTGCCGTTCCATACCCTGAAATCTGTCAACAGTCCCCGTTCTAATTGAAAGTGAAGGAAATTGGCGGTCACTAAGCATTTCTTCAATTCGCCTCAATTGAGCACCATAAAAAGTAATGATACCAATTTCTTTTTTGGGTTGTCCTTCGGCAACTTTTAGGCTCCAAACATCCTCCATTTGCTCGCAGAGAATGTCAATCGCATCGATTTCCTTAAGATTATACCTTGAAGTTCCCTCTAACTGCTCTTGAAAACTCTGTTCTTGCGGCATTTTTACCCAGATCAGGTGATGTTCTGATCGGATGATGTCGCCTGCTAAATTGTGCGATCGCACCTTCTCAGGCTCAATAATCCCACAACGCAGGCTATGGTCGTAAAATTGATTAATCGCTCCCATAATGTAGGGGTGCATCCGATACTGAATAGTCAGCCGTCGCTTGATGCTTTCTGGTGCAGCTTCAAATTGTTTCTTAAAGAGAGATTCTTCCAGAAAGCTAATATCATCCGGTTCGCTTCCCATTTCTGTTGCGATTTCCTCTAAACTCTTTTCATGTAGCATAGGAGGTAATTGGCGGTAATCGCCAATCAATACTAATTTTTTACCTTTGAGTGCAGGTATCAGAATTTCTGGAGGCGTGCATTTACTCACTTCGTCAATGATGACTACATCGAAATTAGTAAATTCTTTGAAACCGTAACCTGCTACTTGGCTGCAAGTAATACCGATGACGTTGGCATTGTCGATGTACACTTGCCTCAATTCACTCTGATCTTGTTCGGAGGGGTTACGGAGTTTGGCTATCCAATCATGAGTTAGGTTCTCATAGCCTTTGAGCTGGGATTCTTCTTGAGTTAGTTCTTGATGCCAAGCATCGAATTGCGTTTTTACTGTGCGTAATAAATTGAGATCGAATAAGCCGTTGGCGGGGATTGGTGGTTTGATGCGATCGGGGATATTTGGCCACGCTGACTCCCACCATTTTCGTTCAGAAATTAAAGTGGGTGGTAGTTGCAGTTGTTGAATTTGTTGCAGTTGAACTTCCATTTCCTGAAGCAGATTTTGACATTCTCGCAGTTGATTTAAGGCTTTACTAATCGCCTTTTGTAAGCTTGCTTGAATGCTTGTGAGAGTCTCTTTTATTTCTTGTACTTTTAATAATGGATCGAGTGAGGAGATTAATTGTTCAAGCTGACTGATCTGATTTTCCCACGACTTGGCTCGTTCAGAAAATTCTGATACAGGTGTGTTAGCGATCGCTTGTGAAAGAGACTGAAAGGATTGATACCGCATAGCTAAACTTCGTAAGTTTGCGGGAATACCTGACTCCTTGCTCAATTTTGCTAAGACTTGCATCGCTCTTTGTAGCTTGGCTTCAGCTTCGCGATTAAGAGCATCTAATTCCCTTTTAGCTGCTATTGCCTGCTGTTGCTTAGTTGTCGCTTGCTGCTGTTCCTTAAGCTGTTGTTTTAGCTGCTGGAGTTGTTTTTCAGATTCCTGTTGCTGCCGATCTAGCCATTGAGATATACTGGCAGCAATACCATTAATCGCTTCAGATGCAATGAGATTTAATTCCGCATCAAAGTTGTGGATTTTCACCTCACTTTGTTTGGCAATTAAATTAGCAATTTTTGACTTGCATCTATCAAGATGCGATCGCCAAGGTACGGGATTAACTTTCACAAATAACAACCCATCTGGCGGCAATTGAATCAGATCGTCTGTAAAGACTCGATTAGTTTCTACACATTGCTTCATCGCTACATAAACGCTATCATAAGCGGTGGACTGCCACTGGTCTATTGCAGTTCTGAGTGCAACAATTTTTAATTTTCGATTTTCCCAACGTTTGATGGTTTCCTGTAGATTTTTCTGGTTGGTAAGACTTTGCTGATAATTTGTTTCCAAAAGTTGAACGGCGGCTGACTTCTCACTGATCGCTCGTGAAGTATCTGCCGCTTCTCTGAGGCATGACATCGCATCTCGGAAATGAGAGAATGACATTTGAATTTGTGGAAGACCTTGATCTTTTAACCAAGCCGCTAAATGAAAATGATTGAGCCGTAAATTTTGAGGGGGTTGAAGACCTAAATCGGCAGCCATCCTAACTGCTTTTTCAACATTTTCCTTGAAGTTTCGTTCAGGAATATACCCCAATTTAATGTCTTTGGTACTGTCGCCGAGTTTGATAGCTGCTGTCAATAAATTAATTACTGCTACATCTTCCCAATTAACTAAAGATACAGACATTAGCGATTCTAAACCCGGAAGGAGATATTCAACAATTTCACGCTGTTTAGCTTCCGCTTCTTCATAGACACTTTCCTGTACTCTACAGGTTTCTTCTAACCTTAACTTGCGCGATTGCAACTCCTCTTGACTTTCTTGTAACTTTTCCTCTTCTCGCAAATACGCATCAAACCGCTCCGCTCCTACTAACAAGTTCCTAAAAAATTCTATATTTTCCCGCTGTTTCAGCAATCGCTTCTCGCAGTCATCAGCCGTATTTCTCAGCCAATTGCCAATTACTTTATCTTCCAAAAACCGCAATCCTTCCTCTTCAACTCGCTCCGCACGGCCCTTTCGCAAAGCGCGGATAACGGGACTGTGAATTAAGCGACTCAACGCATTATCAACAGCTAAATTTGCTTGAGAAGCAATTAAAGTCCTCCCGCCCCGCAGCGCAACTTGATAGGAAATTTCGGCGATGACTGTTGTTTTTCCCGTTCCAGGCGGGCCTTGAATTAGCGCTAAATCTGGTGCAGATAAGACAGCTTCTACTGCTGCAATTTGGTCGGCATTTGCCCCAGATAACAACAAATCTTCTGGTTTGAGTTTAACAGTTGTTTGCGGGGTTCTTGCCTGAGAAGCATCGAAGAAAAATTCTCCTACATAGGGATTCTGAGCAATTCCCATTTGCAAATCGTCTAAAGCTTTTTTCTGCCGCTTAATTTGAGTTAAATCTCCCGCCGCCTCGAAAGACAAAAAGCCTATTTTCGGCAATTGATAGTTTCCTTCTCCTATTTTTTCTACTAACTCAGCATCCAGTCTCACCCGGATAAATCCCTTTGCTCTGTCAATCTCTTCAATAGATCCTAATAAAATTGCCTGCCACTTGAAAAGCTGCGGGACAGATTCTCTATCGTCGGATGTGTTATCATCTTGCTTGCGAATTTCTTCAACTCGAACTACAAGTTTTATATCCTCATTTTTCGCTTTAGCTGCTCTCGTCCAGAAGTCATCTTGTTTGAGAGCGGTTCCTGATGATTTGTCGAGTTGCGCTAGAGATTCGGTAATCTCAAAAGTGATTTTGCGGGTAGCAGAGCCGTAGTTATGACCGAAAAAAGGTACGAAAAATTCTCGCGTTTTGGCAATTCGCTCTTCAATCTTTAAAAAGGCTTTCCAAGCTTTTAACTGTTCTTCGGTTGGCACGCAATCCCCGCAAAAGGGAACTGTTTTCATGCGATTTAAAGCTGAAATCGGTACTCCCATTCGAGACTGGTGATTGAGGTGCAAACGCAGGGAGAAAAGAACGGAAAAACCGTCACTACGTCCCCGTTCTGGGGAAACTAAACGAGCGGAAAGTAAGCGCAAGCCATCGGATCTGCCTTCTGTGACAAGAGCTAATAAACTTAATGTTTTTTGCCGTTTTTCAAGGATTTCTGGTAGTTTAACTGTTTCGATATCTGTGGCGATCGCTAGTTCCCATTTTTCTTCTCCCGCTTCTTCTCCTGGCCCTTTGCGGCGGACATAGAAAAGCCTTGGTTCGTCTCCTAAAATATCAGATAGCAAGTCTTCGGCACGATCGCGGCGATCGCTAAATTCTGGATACTTTAAGAGAGCATCTTTACCTTCCATTTCACGGATTAGGTAATCGATCGCCTGATTCCCTAAAAACCGATATCCCCAATTTTCCTCATTATTTTGATTGAGAGCTGTTGTGGCAATCTGTGGTGAGACAGGGGAGGGATTATTACTTATTTGAGGTGCTGTAACAATTGCAGAAATTTCTATCGAGATGTTGTGGCTAGATGCTTGCAAAACAATAGAGCCAAATAGGTTAGTTCCGGCTGGAATATCTTTGGAATTGACGATAATATTTAGTTTCTGCAAGCCGCAACAAAGGTAAGGCTGCTGTACTTGTAACCAAGGCTGGGAGCAGGAAACTGTGCAGTCGCTGCCAAGTTGGAGTTGTTCGGTTCGTTCCAAGTGTCGGTCGGTTTGGATTTCCCCAAAGTAGACGGCGGCGGGAATGTCCCAGCTTACTCCTAGCCACTGGACGTGGGGAGCGGTTCCTAGACATCTTACTCTATCTAAAACTGGCGCGGTATTTACTGCGGCTGCGATCGCAACTTCTCCCGTATTGCCACCGACAGTCCGCTGAACGGTCAAGTTTTCCAGTTTCACTCCGGGAACTGTGATTTTTAAGGCAGGTTCGTCAGTGGCAAAAATGACGCTGTTTTCTCCCTCCCCCCGAAGCAATATCGCTCGTTCAATGGTAAATGGCCCCTTATATTCCCCTCCTGTCAAAGCGATCTCGTGTCCATCTTTAACCATTTGCAGCAATTCGCCAAAGTTGTCGGGATTAGCGGAGAAAGTAGGCATAGATGCTTATTTATGGGGGGTGATCGGAGAAAGTGTTGATTTTTGGGCTTCTGAGGTAAACTACAGTTTAACGCTGTTGAGTTACGGATAAGCTGTTCCATACTTCAATATGCTTCACTTAAGGGTGACAGTCTGACTGATGATGCGAAATTTTGAGACTTAACTCAATAGTATTGAGGAAAAGCACTTCGCTCCATTCATATTGACGATGGCGGAGCCTAATATCGATAAAAAACTCGATATTGTTACGAAGTATAGCTTTAACCATATCCCCGCGTGCAAACCAAAATAATTTTTATGTCGCGGAGCGTCCAAGAAAACTACATTAGTTATCCAGTTGCGAGAAACCCGAACAGGTTTTATTAATAAGGTAGACTGGAACTTGATTCCCTATCTTGAAGGCTTAGACGCTTGCAAAGTAGCTCCAAATCTTGTAGCGATTGCTAACTTTATCTAGTTTGATGAACCTGCCACAAGTCCTTATAGTTCGGTGACGATGCGTAACTGCTGCGGGATTTAGTCAGAGGCGATCGCGCAAGCTGAGAACATCCACCTCAACATCACTAAGCACTTTAGGTTCCATCCCATACAAATCATTCAGCACGGCTTTGACATCAGGAAATACAAAATACTCTGTCAGCTTGCCGATGCGATAATTAAAAGCTTTGTACCGGTGCTTGAAGTACAGCTCCACATTCCCCCGGTGTTCCCACAGTCCCAGCAAATTGACAACCACATCTGAGTAATGCGCTCTGACATCCCGCTGCACTTCGGCGATGCGTTCCTCGATTGATCGAGTAGTAATTCCAATTTTATAGAAGCAGTGGCCGTCCGCTTTGACCTCAAGAAAATAGAGCGAATTCACCAAAATCCGACGAAGCTGTGCTCGATAAATCAGCAAATCAGCCCGCCGTTCTTCTAAGCAGGATAACCCCGCAGCTTCAGCAATCTCTACAGAGCCTTCCAATGAAGCCAGCTCCGACAGCAGCAGCGGTTCTTGGACTTTGTTGAACAGCGCCAGGGGAAGAGCGCCGACGGGGATTTTACCCAAGTCGGTAAACTGATAAGTGCGATCGCCCGACGACTCCACCAATCCTTTGAGCTCCCACCGAAAGTTTACCAAGTCTCTGGGAATGCCGTAATTTTGTGCGCCGTACTCTTTCCACAGCACCTTCAACTGTTCTAATTCATCACCCTTAAGCTGGATGGTGAAGTTGTCGTAAAGGGGCAGCGAGGGAAATGCTTTGGTTTTAATCCGCTGTGACACGGGCTTGCAAGTGTCCCCGGTGTGTGCGAAGTGATGTTCTTTCACCGAACCCTTTTTTGCTGTGAGTCCGCCACCGCAGTAGAGGCAAGTTAGCTGAGTTTTTCCGCGCACAGCTTCATCAATGCCCGTCAGTTCGCCACTGGGAGCAACACCAAATTTAAGCCACATAGTCAAAAGTTCTCCTAAAAGCAGGTTTTCGTAGATGCACCTGCTCCACACGATCGAGAATTGTAACAAATCCAGGGGTGAGGGCTTCTGCCTTGGGAAAGAAAGCGATCGGCACTCGATGCTCTTGATGCGTGACTTTAACCTTGCATCCCAAATCTAAAATCTAAAATCTAAAATCTAAAATTGCGATCGTCACCAATCAGGAATTTCTTCAGGCCAAGAGTCTGCTTCGGGTTGTGACAGTTGTGACAGTTGCTCTCTTGGTAACGGCACAGCAGACAATTCATCCTCTACAGGGGGAAATGTAGGTTTCCCCGTGTAGGAAAGCATGGAAAGACTCGCGATCGCTCCTTTGACTTGATCCGGCTTCACCTCTAAGTAATGCTGCAACTGTTCGAGGTTACTGTGACCGCTGATTTCTTGAATAATCCGCAGCGGAATTCCGGCGTTGCTCATCTGCGTGAGAGCCGTTCTCCTAAAACTGTGGGTGGAGGCTCCCTCGATGCCGGTTCGCTCGAACGCTTCTCTCAAAATCTGATCCGCTGAGTTGGTGTGCAGATGCTTCCAATGATGCGAAGGGTGGCGGCCGGGGAATAAATAAGTCTGGCCGGCGTGGGAACGCCAAGATGTCAGGAGACTTCGCAAATCTTCAATGACCGGAATCGTCCTGGTTTGGAGTTGGCCTTTGGTGTTGCCCTTGCGGAAGTTGATTGTAGGTCGGACTGTACCTCTGGCAGTGTAAATATCGATGACTTCTAGGGAACAAGCTTCGGCAATCCGACAGGCGGTGTAGAGACAAACTCCGAACAGCGTGCGATCGCGAGCGGTTTGCAAACCTTCGTTGAACAAAAGCTCGATTTCCTGTTGCGTGAGTATTTTGGCTTGTCCGTGCCGTTCTATCTTCATCTTGGTAAACTCGACCCGATACCACAGAGTTTGCCGCAAATACTGCATTGCTGCATCGGTCGGGGGTATTTCTTAACGTGGTAGTCCAGCTCACTTCGGGCGTAGAATACACAGCATCCGTCGCTGGGTTGAAGACGGGACTGGACAAAATTAGCCCGTTCCTCGGCTGACCGTCATACAGCGCGATCGCTGCATCCGCATAAATTCAGGCGCAGCAGCCGAAGCATTATTGGCGGTCTGTAGCGATGAGGGAAAGGAGGTACAGGCGAGTGTGTGGAAAAACGCAGGGTGTGGGTTTTTCCGACACTTTAGGAGCTAAGCTTTCATCGGGCGTTGCTGTATCGAGCCATGATAAGTGCGATCGCGCGAGGTGAATATTGCTGAATACGACTGGGGTTGAATTATTTTTTATGAATTGCTCACCGCCTCAATCGTACCTAAATTCAGCAGCGCTAAAAGTTCTAGTTGTTCCACAGTTCCACTAAGTTACTGTGATTTCCATCACTGGTAACACGGACGTGGCTTACCCAACACCTTCGGTATTATCACGGAAAAATAGCAGCACTATCACTTGCTCTTAAGGGAAACAAGGCGATGATTAAGGTGTCGAGTTCAAAACAATCCCATGTCTCCACTCAACCTTCTCCCAGGCGCCATCAACGAATTAATTGCCACTGTCACCGATACTCACCGCCTCACTAAAGCTGACCGCTACGGCATGATGGCCGCCATCCTCGATGAGTCCATCAGCGAAGAAGAACGCGGCTCGCTTGATCGCTTGATTCGCTCCCTGGTCAAAGGTCGGATTCAAGTCACTGACGAACTCTCCATCGTCTCGTAAGCAGAATGCTCGTTGAGAACTCGACACTCTACAGCGGCTTCCCGTTGGGAAAGTTTAAACAAGTCACTGCTATAACTCTCTAGAGATAGCTATTTGTATAGAACCCATTTGACATCTTTGAGGCTGCGAGTCTATCGCCCGTTATCTGTCCATCGCCCGTTATCTGTCCATCGCCCGTTGTCTGTCCATCGTCAAAATATCTCAAATGGGTTCAAAAGAACCGCTATTGACAGGATGTTCCTTTATATCTTGCCCTTTTTGCTAAATACAATTTATACCAAATTAGATGAGCTTACACTGCAGCTATAAATTATTTCAGCTTAGACTAGGTGCATTACTACAACTATAGATGATCGCAGTAGAGGCAAGTACGGTAATCACTACTTTATTTATGTAGGATACCTATAAGTTTTCAACGCTAAAATAATATACAAGACTCATTTTATAGTATAAAATTACATCCTTGAAATATAATATTATTTCCAATAATGCCAGTTTTATCACGTTCATATTATTGAGTAATTACCTATAATACAAATCCTAAAAAGTTTATTTGAGTATAAGTATATTTATGAGTAAATTGGATATTCAACTCAACGGTTTTAAGGTAGAACTCTCTGCACAAACCTTCAAAGCATATGTGCAAAACCTACCGGATAGCCAGGAATTAAAGAGTTTTATAGAATTACAGGGAGATGAGTGGTTTTTTCACTGGCGAAAAGGCAAACTGTACGGTATTCCCAAACTCGCCAATCCCTATAAGCCCTTTGGTCAACTGGAGGATTTGAACTGTAACGAACATTTACAACTTCTAACCAGTAGGATAAGCTATTTACTACCAGATATTTTCTCACAATATAATCCTTTAAAGCGCAAACCGTTTACTTTCCTTGCTCAAAAAAAAGAAATCATCAGCACCGTTAGCAACAGTATTCCAGATTTACCTAAACTTATTTCTTGTTTCAAAATCTTTCCCAAGTATATCCTCGAATCCAAGATTGTTGAACTCCATAATGACGAAAGTGATATTGGATTATTTCTTCGCCTCAAAACTAATTGGCAAATTCAGGCATCCCTAAGCACACTTCAAAATGAGGGTGTTGAGCTTCGAGACTTATATGTCGTTCGCCGTCAATGTACTCCTGGTCAGCGACGCTTAGTTGGGCGCATTGAGCGGCTTTCAGACAAAATTGTTTCTCTTTCTGAATTCTTTGACAAAATAGACTCTATTCATGAGGAAGAAGTTTGGCTAGAAGGCTCTAAAGCTTCGTTTAGTAGTTGTCTGAAAGCAATATTGGGCGACAAGTACAAAAATTTTGAATCGGCGCTTAGTAACGAGGAGAGTAAGTTATTGATTGGTCCTGCGGTTGATACCACTCTTACTAAAATGCACGAGTTTTTAGCCCATCACTCCCCTTTGAATATCGCACCAGATTTGCATGGAAAAATTGGCGATCGCATTGCAGCGATAAATACGAAAGAATATCAGTCTGTAATTACAGCATCATCAGTTGAGTATTGCTTTGATGCAGCACGGACTAAAAGATCACCTTATGCTTGGCTTGGCATCGATCAATATGGACCATTCAGCCGTCAAACTTTTTCTAAGAAGACTCCAGAAATAATTGTCTTTTTCCCAGATACAGCACAAGGTGCAGTTGAAAAATTTCTCGTTACCTTACGTGACGGTATCAGCATTAAGAAGAAAAAAATTGATGAGGATGGAAATGTAGAGTGGCAAGAAACATCCCGGTACACTGGTGGATTGGCAAAAATATTTGGTCTTGTTAACCCAAAATTTACATTAGAACCCCTTCCGTGGTTGAAAAATACACACAATCCAGCCGCCATTGTTTATAGGGAAACAATTGAAGGAACTTTAGCTAGTCGAGAGATTATGCCTGATGCCGCAATGGTGGTGCTTCTGGATAACCATACACGGCTACCAGATTCCGAGAATCCCTACCTCCACTCCAAATCACTTCTATTAATGGCAGGTATTCCCGTTCAAGAGGTTCGTTTAGCCACAATTAATCAATCGAAAAATGAGCTGCAATACACTTTACAAAATTTGACGGTTGCACTTTATGCCAAAATGAATGGTGTACCTTGGACTGTAGATCACGATCTGACTATTCATGATGAACTGGTTATTGGTGTTGGCACCTGCGAATTATCAGGTAGTAGATTTACGGAACGACAGCGATTTGTGGGAATTACCACAGTGTTTCGAGGAGATGGTAATTACCTTTTGGGGAATTTGTCTAAAGACTGTACTTATGATGAATATCCTAGTATATTAAGGAATTCCACTCTCTCAATCTTGCAGGAAATAAAGAATCGCAACGGCTGGCAACCAGATGATACGGTAAGACTGGTATTTCACGCTGCGAGACCACTTAAAGATGTTGACGTTGCTAATATTATTGCTGAGTGTGTCGCTCAAGTCGGTAACGAACAAAATGTTGAATTCGCGTTTTTAACGATCTCCCACGATCACCCATTCACAATGCTCGATAAATCTCAACAGGGTGTTAACGTAAAAGAAGGCGAACGCAAAGGTATTTATGCACCAGAACGAGGTACTATTCTGCAACTTGGGCGCTACACTCGCTTGCTGAGTACAAATGGATCGAAGCTGATTAAACGATCCAGCACACCTCTACCGACCCCCTTACTCATTAATCTTCATCCTCAATCGACTTACCGCGACCTGACCTATCTCAGCGAACAAGTGCTGAAGTTTACTTCGTTGTCTTGGAAATCATTATTACCCGCATCCGATCCTGTAACCATCTATTACTCTGAACTAATTGCCGGGTTACTCGCTCGCCTAAAGAATGTTCGGGGATGGTCGCCTGCAATGCTCAATATCAAACTTCGTGCAAGTAAATGGTTCCTATGATAGATGTAATTAGGAACTGTTTCAATTCTCAGTTAGAAAGCATTGCACAGTATTTACAGGCGAACTATCACAGTGAATCACCAGAAAGCGGTTTTGCTAACTATGTTTTTCATCAAACAAACAGTGATATTTCCTTTGAAGTAGCCAACGATATAGACATAACAAAACTCTCACCCAAACGCTTTAGTGAAGCACCTGTTCTGGCAGCCGTAGGCTATAGTCTTGCCTGTGGCAGACAATTTAGTGAAGATTTTCTCGAAAGCTGGGCCAATGGATTAACTAGATTATCTGGTCGGAACCATTTTCCCGCAGATCGGACATCGTTTTTCTATCGTCCTACAGAATTGCTTGGTATTACTTTAGGCATTAGCCACTACTACAAAAGTCAGCCCGATCATTCAAAATGGTTGCGAGATATCCTCACCCAAGGAGAACAACGATTAATCCAGAGTGATCATTGGACATTTTTGCTCAGTGCTTATGCTGCAAGCATCCTCTCAGTGAATTGGAGAGCAAGAACTTTGCCTTTAGTCAAGGCTATGACTGTTGATGACCTTGCTTTAGCCAAATGGCTTTGTAGCATTAAACCCACTCTTGCCCAAACTTTGGGATTAACTCAATTAGAACGATCAATCGAGCAAGCATTATTGGAACACTGTATTGAATTTTCTAACTCCGTACAGGATAGTGCGCGAGCCGCTCTCCTCTTCTTTGCCCTAAAAAGAGCCATCGCTCAAACTTTTCAGTTAATATGGAATGAGTGTGAACAAATCTGTGATAATCCCCAGAAATGTGTAGAATGGCTCCAAACTACCTGCGACAATGTTCATACAGTCACTCAGCACCTGCAAGCTCAACTTGCTAGGCAATCTGATATTGGAGCATCTAATAAACACAATATGCAGATGCTTTTACAAGCTTTGTCCATATTGCGTTCTGATACTAACATTCTAGAAGAAGAAATTTATAAACAAATCCGGATACACTCTGGTCTATACATAGGTAATAATAATAAAGGTACCATAATCATAGGAAGCAATGTTAATATGACTCACAATCAAAATGAATCTGTTACTAACGAAACCACCATCCAGGCTCCCAATTCTAGTATTGGTTTTATTCAGAGTGGCAGTGGTAGTGTTTCCAGCTTTTCCCAAAATATTGGACAGAATGTTGATGAAATTACTAGGGTAATCAATTCTCTCCGCGATATGGCTCAAGAATTCCCCGAAGCCGAACGTGAAGAAGCATTAGTTCATCTGGATGACTTGCAAGAGGACATCAATACTCCTGACAAGCGAAAACCCCAGAGAATTAAAACCCGCTTAGTTGCCCTGCTGGCATTTGCTACGATGAGTGCTGGAGTTTTAGCTGGAGCGGCTGACTTTAGCAATAATGTTCTGGAACTTTCTGAGAAACTAGGAGTTTCAATCGAGTTAAGTCACCCACAGTCAACCCCGCAATTACCTCCATCAGTACCCTAATCCGCCAAGCTATCACTCTACTTCCTAGTTTTAGCGATCGCCTACTCTTCCAAAATCTTAACTAAGTTTTTGATCGTAATATCGAAGGTACGAGTCATTACAGCGAACAAGCGCTTTACAGCGTAGCAGAGGGACTTCTTATTCATGGAGTGCCTTTGGAACAACATCGGTTGGCACTTCTCACTTCCGGCACTGAAGTAAACATTTCTGCTTCAGGCAAGGCTCGCTGTATTGTGATTGGCGGTGAACCTGTCGGCGAGCGGCATAAGTGGTGGAATTTTGTTTCGAGCCGGCACTCGCGCATTGAGCAAGCCAAACTCGATTGGAGAGAGGGACGCTTTGGTCAGGTTCCTCAAGAGACAGAGTTTATCCCGCTGCCAAAATAGCCCCTGCCTATTTACTATCCTCAAAACGCTCACGCCCAATATGCACCTGCCACTCCACTACTCTGGTAGATTCTGCTAACATACCATCCCGCGCACGGGGGCTGCTGTTAACAATTGTTTGAGCCTCTTCCACACTTTCTGCCTGAATCACCCAAAGCCCCGTTCCATCATGGGGGAAAAACGGGCTTTATTCACAGTAGTATTCCTTTTTCCTGTTGCTCGCGAAACCAAGCTACCTGATTTGGGTCGTGTTCTGGATGAGCGATTTTGTAGTCGTAATACTCTGGAATGGTTGCTACAACAATGGCAAAAAGTTTAGACATAATGCTTTTTAAAACTGATAAAGTTCAAATCAAAAATAGCATAATACTCCAATTACTTTTGGTCGCACCCGCACTCTTGCCATTTTTGAGTAAGTGTTGAAGCCCCGTTATGCAATGCCTAATTATCTATTTTATTGGTGCACAACGAGATAGCCCCGTGTCTTTTTGGAAGTTGAATCAGTAGTATTCATTGCTTTCCAAAGATTCTCCGTAGAAGCCCATACAGGCGGATATTTATAACTGGCTACATCTTCAATCAGAAATCGATCGCTTTGCTCGTGATAGGCAGCAAGGGGAGAAATATGCCCGCTTTTACCCTGACCCAAAACAGAGCGTTGGTAGTTCACGATTATATAGTCGCCAGAACGGCCAAGATTGGCTTTAGCTTGGGTACGAAATTGCTTAAGTGTTGTCTCTGACGCATAGTAGACCTCAACTTTGACGTTGTGACTTCTGAGCAAAGTCGCTAATTCATCAAGAGTCATCCCCGAAAAAGTGACTGCATAAGGAGAACGGATATTCTGGGTTTGACCGTCAAAAAAGGTGTCTTGGGTTACTGGGCGATATCCCTGTCTTTTGCTGCCGAGTGCATTCAGAACCGTCACACTGCTAGCCACGCCACAAAAGGCTGGACGCTTTTGAGTTTCAATGTGGGTGCTAAGCGGTTGAAAATCCTGTTTGCTCTTGCTCTGGCCCAATAGCTGTTGTCCTTGGGGTGACTCTAGAGAAACTAAAGTTTTGGGAAGTGGTAGCCGGTCAACAGAAGGTGGCGAGAAGAGTTTCCAGGTAAAAACGCTTAAACCTGTGCCGAAGATTAGTAGAATACCCCCTCCAGCTTTTATTAGTCGCCCTCGCCATCGGCGATTTCCAGACGTTTGATTTAAGTCCATATCTTCATCTTTCTCCCGAACAGTTGTTTAAAAAAGTCTTAGTCAGAATTGGTCGTTGGATAATTAAACATTACAACGTCTAAATCTTGCCATCTGGTTAGTGGCTCTGGTAACTATAGCCTTTGCTTTGGACATCATTATAGCAAGTCTTTTTATTGTTAAATTTTCATTATAATTAAGAAAAAATATCATTTTTATAAAGCGGTCTTAAAAACTTGGATTCTGTAATATAATTTTGAAATCTCTGCCGGGGAGCAAGATTGTATCATGCCACCAATGCCAACAGTCACAGTCAAATCAGGATACAAGCCACAATCTATCGATACCAGTATTGAAGCTGACGTGCTGATGTTTCAGCTATTGCGACAGTTAACGCCCCAACAAAAAGTACAACGGACTTGCGCTTTCAATCAAGCGGTGCGAAGGTTGGCAATATCTGGAATCAAGAACCAGTATCCCCATGCTAGTGAGGCAAAAGTTCGGCAAGAATTTATTAAAAGGTGCTTGGGCGCTGAGTGGATAGAAATTTTATCAGACAGTAACGATTGGGGTGAACTCGTGATTGCAGATCCGATCGAATTAGCGCAAAAAATAGCCAGCATCTTGCTACCGCTGAATATTCCCTATGTGGTGGGAGGTTCGGTGGCGAGTTCGCTGTTGGGAGAAAACAGATCTACGCAAGATTTGGACTTAGTGATTGACTTGGAATCGCGAACAGCGCAGAGACTAATTGATGCCATGTCAGGTGAGTTTTACATCAGCGAGTCGGCTGTGACTGAAGCAATCGCTAAGTCAAAAGCAGCACCCCGCGAATCATCGTTCAATGTCATCTATTTGCCTTCTATGGAGAAAGCGGATATTTTTGTGATGGGCAGCGAGGACCCTTTTTCGGCTTCGGTGATGAGGCGACGCCAACTTTACCCTGTTAGCGGTTTAACAGAGGAGGGAATCTACATCTACTCGCCTGAAGATATCGTCCTGCAAAAACTCAGTTGGTATAAACTAATTCCTGGCGGTTCCCAAAAGCAGTGGAGGGATGTGTTGGGAGTTTTGAAGGTGCAAAGGGAAGGACTCGATATCGCTTACTTGAACCAGTGGGCTGTTACACTCAAACTAACAGATTTGCTCTCTGGAGCGTTGCTTCAATCAGGATATTAAGCGTGGGCAATTTAGAATGAAACAAAACAAACAACAGCTTGCTATTGCTAAGAAAATCAAAAAATGGATTCAAACTACCCAAGAAGTTGAAAAAGCTCGATTTGCCATACCGATAACCAGGCTGACGAGTATCAAAAGTCTGTGCGTTGATGAGGTCGCCGCTGAAAAGTTTGGGCTCTACATTGCTCGACTGGTGCAGCAGCAGATTAATCAGGCGACTTGTCCCGAACACTTCACCAGTGAAGAATGGGCACAGCAACAACAGTTAGTGGATGAAGCAATCACACTGATGCAAAGTTACTTAGAAAGTCCTAGTTACGAAAGCAGGCAATCTATCAGAAACTTATTGAGAGACATTGATGGCTTGCAAGGGGATGACTACCGTAATTTTAGGTGGGCAACGGTGCGCTTTGTCCGTAGCGGAGATTTATTAAAGCTAGAGTATTCACTGCGGTGTTTCGTAGAGACAGATTTTCCCTATTGGACTTATAAACTAGCTAGAGAATATGTAGAAGGCTATGGATTGCAGTCTGGTTCAGGTATCGTGGCTGAATCAGTACCCATGTTGTTGGAGGTAGCAGAATTTTGGTGTCAGTATTATTTCGATCAGAGTTTGAGCGAGAAATTTCCCGATGGGGGCGATCGCTCCGATCGACCTAGCCCGTGAGAATTTTCAGCAGATTGAGGGTTTGTTAAGCCTGCAACCCCTAAGATTGTCAAAACCCGTACCAAAACTCAGCACCTAATTCTACAATTTCTGGCGTTACAGAGCGGGTGTGCCACTAACAATCTAGGCGGGAAAACGCTTATTTCCCTATCTAGGACTTGGAAGTGCTACCCGTAGAGTTGATTAAAAATAAAACTCTTATTTTCTATAATTTTTTATAACTTGAATAATTAAATAAATCTTAAATACTATGAAAAAAAATAAGTTCATAGCTAAACTATTTTAATATATTTAGGAGCGAGTTGTATGTTTCAGTATTTTGTAATGATTCCTTCCCTTCTTGAAGAAAAAGACGTAGACAAAGACGTAGACAAAGAAAAAGTCAATATGTCGATGCAAGTTGCTAAGTACAATTTTAATCTCGGCTTACAAGTAGGGGATGACATTGAGCTGATTCTTCACTACGGTGACGAATGCTTTTCGTTTGGAAGTAGGGTTGTGAAGATATTAAAAGTTATAGAAAATGACAAAGAAAGACTTGATGATATTTTCAGAATTGAGGCTCATGTAGAGATTTCGGACAAAGAAGATTTTGTAAAAGTTCGAGAAATTCTTAAGGGGCTGAATTCATCGTCTCGCTCTGGTTTCCATCCAATGGGTTTTTCTAGCTAGTGAAGAGGGTAAATAGTAGATGTGTAGTATAGACACGCTATTATAATAGTTTGACGCTCAAAACCAGAAAACGCTGAAATTTTTAGTATTTAATAAATAGAAAAGCGTTGCTGATTTAGGGTATGAACGGCTAAATATGCAAGTCAGAGAAACCAGTATCCACAAAACTTCGGGATTTTCAAGTTATTTTTTTCATACCCTGATTAAGCAACGCCAGTAGCAGATGTTCCCTCACCGCATCAGACACAGTGTTATCACGGCGGCACTGGGCGCAACAGAGGGGAATGTAAGAAAAGTGCACAAACTCAGCAGACAGAAAAATTTAAACACCTTGATGGTGTATGCGATAATCGCGGCCCCGACCAAAGAGACATTACTGATTTACTTGATGGGATGTTTGGAGCGATCGGCGGGGGAAGCGGATGATTCGACGTGAAGGAGCGATCGAAATCTATGATTTCTCCGATGCTAAAAATGAAGGAACGTTGGATGCGTAATGATTAATTGTTCCCCATGAAGAAACTTAGCATTGACTCTGATAATAAAATATGCAATTGCAACAACGACTGACTGAGATCGACCTTGATGCCTATTTTCAACGAATTGGCTATAGCGGTGACTGCTCGCCGAGGCTGACAACGTTACAGGCAATTCATCAACGACATTCCCAAACGATCGCCTTTGAAAACCTCAATTCGCTCCTGAAACAACCTGTGAAGCTGGATTTAGCATCCTTGCAACAAAAACTCATCAACCAGGGACGGGGCGGCTATTGTTTTGAGCAAAACTCACTGTTGCGGGCTGTTTTGCTTGCTCTTGGCTTTCAGGTAACGAATCTAGCAGCTCGCGTGCTGTGGAATTTGCCGTCCGGGACGATCGCACCTCGCAGTCATATGGTGCTGGGGGTCAATATTGATGGAGAGCCATACATTGCAGATGCGGGATTCGGAGGATTAACGCTTACCGCGCCGCTTGCTTTGACACCGGATATTGAACAACCTACCTCCCACGAACCATTTCGATTGAGCGCAGCGGATCGCAGCTACATTATGCAAGCATATATCAAGCATGAGTGGAAATCCCTTTACAGATTCGATCTTCAGGAACAAGAATTACCAGATTATGAGGTGAGTAATTGGTACGTTTCAACTCATCCAAACTCGATTTTTGTTACTAATTTGATGGTGGCAAAACCGGATTCAAATTGTCGTTATGCCTTGTGGAACAATCAGTTTACGGTGCATTATTTGGATGGTCGAACAGAACACCGCGTCCTTTCAACGGTTGCAGAGTTACGCGCTACCCTTGAGAATGTTTTTTGTCTCAACATCCGATCGATCGCTGAGATCGATCGGATGTTACAACAATTAATTGAGCGCTCGTGTGCGATGACCTAACGATTCTCTCGGTTAATGGTTAATCAATGTAACATACCATTCTTTCCTCGTTAATCTATTAGGGCAGCAGCCGAGATACGGGCAAAATAGGACAAGAAGTAAAGTTTTGTAAATATAAGACAAAATGACTTGAAGTAGCAAAGCCTGAAATACTTAGCAGTAAAAGATTTCCGTTTTGGGGTTCTGTACAAGGGCAGAGTAGTAGTAATACTCTGCCTTCTCAATAATTGGTTTAACAGTCAGCCAATTTAGTAGGATGCTTTTGTGCTTGCAAGCTTTCTCGAAAGCTACGTAGGGACTTATTTGTTACGTTTCTTAATGTCACGTCCTCGGAATGCAGGTATCTCGGCTTTACCCCTAGTTCAGCAAAATCTTCAAGAATTTCTGTTTCCGTCATGCCACGGGCGAGATATTCTAAGATGTCGTATAATGGTTTCCATTGATCGCAAGAACTGAGAATTTAGAACATAAGTAAAAGAAACTATATATGGCTGAACATCATCCACTAGGTGACATAGAATATCTTCGAGAGAATTTGCTAAAAAATTATAAATCAGGATTCCCTGTTCTCAAAGAGCTTGTTCAAAATGCTGAAGATGCAGGTTCGACCCACTTTGATTTTGGTTGGATCGAAGGTATCTCAAATGCAAAGCATCCTTTATTACGCACACCAGCTTTATTTATAGTAGATGATGGTACATTTACTAACGAAAATGCTCGTTCGATTCGCTACATAATTGGGGGAAGTAATAAGCCCAAAGAGCAAGATGCTATTGGAAAGTTTGGACTCGGACTAAAAAGTGTATTTCATTTATGTGAGGCATTTTTTTACATCGGTTCTGAGATTCAAAACCCACAATCCAAACGCGCTGACATTTTTAATCCTTGGGCAGATAGAGATGGAGATTTGTACCACCCTGAATGGGGCGAATTCGATCCAGAGGATTGCAATAAAGTCAAAGAGACTCTTCGCAAAATTATTGAACAACCCGAGTATCAATCCCAATGGTTTATTCTATGGATACCTCTAAGACAAATCAGCCATCAAACCCATAAACCAGAAGAAGAAGGTATCCAACTAGGATGTATTAAAAATGGTAAAGCAGATTTTTTCAATAAAGAGATTCCCAGTTTTTTGTCAGAGGAAGCAACTAAGTTAGAATTTACTCTTCTTCTCCCCTTACTGCATTCATTAAAAACTATTCGTTACTGGCAAAATGATTTGGATTGTGGTCAAGAAAAATATTTGATCGCTATTAAGTCTGAAAAGCGCCGCCATGCCGCTTTATCAAAACTGAATCCTTCTGAACCTCACGCTTTAAAAGGAAAAGTAAATCTTACTTCAACGTCTTCTTGTATTGATTTTGAGTTTAGTGGTCAAGAGATTATTCATGAAAATCCTAGTTTTACTAATATTCTCAATCGTGACAATTTTCCCACAAAATTCAAGAATATCAAACCACACACGGCTATAATTTTTGGTCGCTGGGGATCGCAACCTGCAAATTTAATG
Organism: Microcoleus sp. Pol10D4; assembly: GCF_036701555.1. Taxonomy (NCBI): domain Bacteria; kingdom Bacillati; phylum Cyanobacteriota; class Cyanophyceae; order Oscillatoriales; family Microcoleaceae; genus Microcoleus; species Microcoleus sp. Pol10D4. Next base: position 86,626 of record NZ_JAUBRA010000008.1, on the reverse strand, counting down.
ATACGCACAGCGGTATTTCTACCAATAGGAAGCAGTTTGAGCGATATATCATCACAGAATAGCTTTTGCTTAACACTGCATGGATATTTCTTTGTTGACTTTGCTCGCACAGGAATTCTGGGCTGGAATAATGAACGGCATATAATTGCTAGTCAGCGTTTTGAGGGTGACGATGATGATACTTTTTTGAAAAAAGAGTGGAACTTTACTCTATATAAATCTTTGCTAGGTAACATTCTAGATGCTTTAGAAAATTTTTCCCAAGACTTAAATAATGATGAGCTTGATATATTTTGTAAGGCTTTACACACAGTACCCTTATTTAGGGAAAACAGTCAAGAAATCTGTGAAAAGAAACAATGGATTTATCGAATTAATCCCCAAGAAGAACGCTGGCAATTAATTTCTTCAGGGCAAGTTCATCTACGCATACTCCCTAAAATACGACCAAACTGGGCATTTTTCCCACGACTTGAGAAACTTGCCGAGCAATACTGCTTAACCGTTGAAGGAAAACCGAACTTACTTGCAGGAAAAAATACTCTCACATGGAAATCAGACGAAATATGCGCTATTATAAATTCACTCGAACCTAGCAAAATTTTCTCGAATATAGATAATCTTAGCTTCCTCCAAGCTTTTTTAAGTCAGAAAGAAACTAAGGTTATCTTAAATGATGAAAAAGTGCAGGTAAGCTTAAGAGAACTTCTTCATAAAGCTTTTGCAAAACTTGGTATAGCAGAACTACAAAAGGATAAAATTCTTCCCTTTGTAAAGAAATTAGTAGAACTTCTGTCACCGAAAAATCGTTATGCGATCGCCAAATTTGACGCAAATGAGCCAACCGCCGTGCATAATGTTCTTAACGAGCTGTATGCACTCAACCTCGATCTGTTGCTTATCTATGAAATTTTTGAACCTGCATCACAACCTAGTCAAGCAATACTGAAACCTGAGCAAGCAGTTAAGGTACTTACTTGTCTTAGTAATATCTTGAAAGAAGATAGATCTATATACATTTGTAACCTTATTAAACAAGTTCTTAGCAAGTTTGATTTTCCTTTAATTATTATTGATAAACTAGCTGAGAAGTCATTATTTCCCGGCTATAAATATCGCGAGAAAAAGACTTACCTTTGGAGTTATGCTAAACTATGCGAAAGTCGCTCCAAAAACCTTCTTTTCACAGGTAAATACAATACCATAGCGGCTGCCCTAAATGAAGCCATTCCTGATTATGACTTCATATTCATTGAGGAGGATCTCGCAAGCATACTTAACAAAATTCCAAGTATGAAAGGTATTTCTTCACTCACACTTGATAGCTGTAAAAACCTGCTTGACAAAAAACCAAATTTGGCTGATTCTTACAAACGCATAAATCTATTGAAGGAGTTAATCCGTTATGTCTAAAGAATTACGTTACTTGCTGCATGGAAATAAGGAAAAATATGATGATGTACAAACATCCTTATACATCGCCTCTCAAGAAAGTACGCTATGGCAAAAGATTGGGTTACAAGTTCTCAAGAGCCGGAAAGAAGATTGGCGCTTGATTGATTCAGTATTAGTTGATCATATTCCTTCAACTCAGTTTAAAAACTTAAAGATTGAAAAGCTTCAAATTGATGAAGTTATCAATTTACTCCGTCTAAATACAGACTATCTTGATGAAAATAAGTTAGAACTAAATGAGCGATATGAACTTCTCCGCTATATCAGTCAAGACCCTGCTAATAAGGATTTATGGCGATCGCTAAAACTACATGAAACAGTTGATGGTACGCTCGAATATGTCCAAGCAGGTCGAGTGTATCTAGAAAACCCAAATTTTCCTTTAGATCTACGAATTAAGGATCATGTTGTTCTAATTCGATCCAATGGGAAAATTCGCCAGGATTGGATTGATTTATGGACTCCTGATGCAGCGATCGCAAAAGTTCTTAGCCTACCGAATCCTCATCAATACTATGACATCATTCTCCATGCACTGCAAAGGATGACTAATAATGAAAATAAAGAATTGTACAGAGAATCTTTAAAAAGTTCTGGGTGGCTTCCTCCAAATGGATATTGTCCACAAGACATACTCAGGTTGCCAAATAGTATAAAGCGATACGAAGACACGATCGCCAGCTTAGACAGCACAAAATATCCCGAAAACAAGTTACCACAATCGTTATCTAGTGCCGATCAATACACTTGGGTTCAAAAGTTGTTCGACTTTTGGGACGAGGAAAATGTCGTCAAAAAAGTGCTTGCTCATAATCAGAAAACGCCTGAATATTGGACGTATTTCCGTGAAGTTATCCTTGATGCCTTATCACGTATTTCAAATGATTTAAAAGAATCTCTCAAAACAGAAAGCTGGCTTGCTTTGAATGGGGATGGTGGCACAATCTCTCCATCGAAAATTATGATCATCCCAGAAAAACTCCAGAAACACTTATCAACATTAGTGGATTTGAGTGCTGGTGAATACACAGAAACTAGACAACTTTCGTTAAAGATCACCAAACACAAAAATTATCCTATTCTTCAGAAACTTTTTTCTACATGGGATGAAAATGATATTCTTGAATATATCTTCAACCAAACAGAGCCACATCAAAACTATCAGATCATTCTTGATGTATTTAGTAGTCTATGGAGTCAACAGCCACAAAAACTGCCTAACGCCAATAATCAAGGAAAACTCAAAACAAAGGCATGGCTGGCAACCGAACAAAAAAATAAGGCAGTGCATCCTGAAAATGTGCTGTATTACCGAGATTTGAGTAAAGAAATAGAGGACTTGCTACTACTACCAACAGTTTTTTCGGAATATATTTCATCTTCAGACTTAGCACTAACAATTAGTCGTAGTGACTGTTGGAAGTGGTTAACCAAAGAAGTATTCATCACGGAAGATGAAGCATTAATTGAGATTGGTAAACTTCTGAAGCAAGCGCCAGAATATCAGATTGGAGAGTTTTCTATAATAGAAGAGTTTCCCTTAGATAAATGCTTAGAAGCTTTCAAGCAGTTTGATGTTAGCTTTCTACCTGCCTGGAACTTTGCCAATAATCTATCAAAAAAAGAGAAATTTAAAACGTATCTGTTGCCAAACCTATTAGATAAAATGGACGTGGCAAAGCTCCGCGAGCTTCTAATATCGCTTTCTAGTCCCGCTTCTCAAGTCGATGCTGCTAATGCCGCTAATGTGGAAATTTTCAATACTTATCTTGGGTTAGCTATTAATTACGGAACATTCAGCACAGATATTTTACCCCACATCCATCTCCTTAATCGTAAAGGTCAGTGGAAAAGTCCTAATAAGTTAATAAAGGAAGGCAACAATATTGATGAGACTTATGTGCTAGATGAAAAGCAGTTAAATATTATACATTCATTCTTGAAATCAGAGACTCAAGGCAATCATGATTTACCAGAATCAGATGAAGTTTTAGAAGACAAAAATAGCATCTTGATAAATTACTTTAAAAAATGGGAGGATCACTGTCAATTAGAACCCATTGGAGCGTTTCTGAGTCTTTTCAAGAGTTCTGACAATAAGATTAAGAAACAGGCGGAATATTATCTAGGCAGACGTAATATAGAACATTTGCAAGCACGCTTGCTGAAAAATACAGAAAAACCCATTCGAGTTTTTCAAGTGCGTATTGGTCAGGCTGGAAATCGTACGTGCGATGCGGTTTCAATACTGGGATGTACTTTTGAAGCTGAACTTGCTAATCTAACTAATCCGGATAATTTTTTCGTAAATGAAGGTGAATTAGCCAGCAATACAAAACGGCTAGAACTGTTGCATATACAACCAGAACAACTTGATCGTACTGAGTTAGTGAGAATTATTAAAGACTCGACTAGAGTTCTTCTTGAAAAAGTTTATGGAGTCGAAACCAATTCGATAGAAGCAATTTGGGAAAATTTGCTAAATTCCGATCAGCTTGATATCCGAGTAGCTGAAAACTTGTTAATAAAGAGTGCTTCGTATATTCTGAGGACGCTTAGAATACATGATCTCAGTGTAACAATGCTCTTGAACAACTTAGACGACTTGCGTAACAAAGAAGCCGAATACGAACTAGAAGGTCTGGATGAAAAAAAACAAGCTACTGAAAAAGAGATTCAAGAAAAACTCTCTGAATTTTCAAATTTGCTAAAAAATAATGAAGGCGTAAAAGAGAGTTTACTAAAGTCTGTACGAGAAAAGATAACGCAGTATGGCTATCGTCCCCAGAGTATCCCCTTTGAGCTATTTCAAAATGCCGATGATGCCGTAGTTGAATGGCAAAAAATGTCATCGACAAAAGAAATTGAGGAAGAAAGAAAACAGTTTGTGGTGGTATTGAGCGATCGCCAGCTTTTATTTATTCATGCGGGTAGACCGATTGGGTGTTTCCAACATTCAGATAATCCACAGATAAACTATCGCGATGAGGGGTACCATCGCGACCTTGAAAAGATGTTGGCATTTAACATCTCTGACAAGGGAGTTGGCGTAACAGGGATGTTTGGCTTAGGATTCAAAAGTGTTTATCTCTTATGTAAACGACCGCGCATTTTAAGCAAGCGCTTAGGGTTTGCTGTCGAGGGTGGACTACTTCCATCACGCCTCTCCCCTGAAGAAACTAAAGCCTTGAAAGACAAATTAGACTCATACAAGATGCCTTCAGATGCAACAATTGTCGAACTAGAGTTAGATGGTGTTCAGCCGCAAGAAATTATCACGAAATTTCAAGAACTAGCAGGTATTTTAACTGTTTTTTCACGGGCTATTACAAAATATCGTTTTATTAACGAGATTGAAGATAATTACTCAAAATTATTTACATGGGAAAGAAAACCTTTTCTGGGTATTCAAGGTGTTGAAATAAATAGAATTACAATCAACGGTGAATACTCACTAAGACTTTGCCTGCGAACAGCATCGGGATCTGCTCTGCTATTAGACATGACCGAGAGAGACGGTAGGCTTAGTTGCACTACTTCTAAGAGTGCACCGACTTTTTGGGTAACAGCACCAACACAAGAAAAACTTGACGTTGGTTTTATATTGAATGCAGCTTTTAAAGTAACAACAGGAAGGACAAAGTTAGATCCAACAGGACAAAACAAAGAACTTGCTAATAATATTGGCATTGCGCTCGGTCAACTCCTAAAGAAATTGCGTGAAGCCAACTGGCAAGATGTAAAAGTGGCTCTAGGTTTTTCTAGCGTAGATAGTTACAGCTTTTGGGAATTTCTTTGGAAAGAACTAGCCGTTAATTGGCAAAAACTCGGTACTAATGAGCAGCGTGACCTGATTAGCGGTATTTTAGGCGGCGATCGCGGCATGGGATATCTCATCACCCACAGTGAAGCCCTACCAAACGGATTATATGATCACTATCGCCAATTAATTTCTCTTCATAGTGACATTAATTACTTCAAAGTGACAGGTAAACTCGCTGAGTATTCTTGCTTCTGTGAAGTTTCTAAATGGTCACACTTCCAGCAAAACTATCAAGGCAACCTAATTTCCCATACCCGATGGGAAGAGGCAAAAAAGCTGATTGGTGTAAAATTTGAGGGAAAATATACTTTTACTAACCTGCGACTAATAGATGTATTACAAAAGGAAATTGGAACCATTGAGCCAAAGGTAACACCCGAACAGGCAAAACAAATAGGAAATCTTATATCAAAAACTTTTTTAGATACCCTCAGCACATCTCCAGAGCATCCCGATCTACAAAGTTTCTTGGGTAACATTCGGTTTAACGCACAGGCTGGTAATGATTTACTCTCTGAACAATTGCTTTCAGCCACATCTGACCAACCCGAAGAAAAACGTTTAGTCGGCTTCGCTCCTGACGATCGCCTGTTGCATTCCAACTATATCGCCTCTGCCATAGATTTCTTCTATGCTTGTCGTTTCCGAAGAGATAGCGTTGTAATAGAAGTTCTTGTGCAATGGGCGCTACAGGCAGAAACGACCACAAAACGTAATGCAGTACACCACTACTTGTTACATGGAGATCATCGGGATGAACTTGCAAAAAGGCTTTACGAAAATCTTGCAAGCTCTTGGATGGCAAATGATCGTAATATTGTAGAGACACTCGAATTAATGGTACTCATCGGGATTAAGCGAGAAGAAAATTATGGAGTTCCACCAAGCGATTTAAGTCCAAATGAACCTGAATTTTCAGAAGAAGAGAAAGATTTTCAAGATCACGATCCAAACAGTGAAATCAGCACTCGTTGTACTAGCAACGACTTTTATTCATCCCGATCGCCTGCCGATTTTGAAGGATTTGCAGAGATGCTTCTAGCGGGACTTGAGCGCCAGCATTCACATTGGAAAGGCTACATTTACCACTTTACTCACGTTGAGAATGCAGTTTCAATTCTCCAGAGTGAGCAACTGCAATCGCGTAACCGTTGTAATAAATTTGTAGACTCGGCAGGTGCAAGCCTGATTGCTCACACAAGTAATGATGTAAAAAACTTAGCTCGCTTCTATTTACGTCCGAAAACACCGACACAATGGCACAATGAGGGGCTAGGCAAACGTAATGGTCAAATTTACGCCCTCTGTCCCGTGCCGATCTTTTTTAGACTGAATCTCAAGCGTGTACTGGACACACACGGCAGTAAATGTGGCGTTAGTAGTGGAAACCTCGCTGCTTCTGGTTCTCATTATGGCAATAGTATGGAGTTTCTGGAATACTTTGACTTTGATAATGTGTACTGCACTCAAGCAGGAAGAGAAACATTTCTAAGGGCATCACAGCAAGAGTTTGTTGTGCATGAATATCTAGATATTGCTAAGTTGAGCTTAGATGACATCACCATCATTTGCCGAAACGATCAGGAGAAAAAAACTTTAATGTGCTTGATCGGGCCAAACTCGAAGTACGCTAGTAGGGTGTTCACAGAAAAAGAGGAAGCAGCTAATTGTCGCGACCTGTTCCACCACGAAAATCCATTTGTTGAGGTTAAGGATAACGCAGGTTTTATAGAAGCAAAAATCGAAAAATATGATGATTTTAAAATTGAAGGTGAATTAATCCTTAGCTTTGTTAAAGCAAATTCACTAGAAGGAAAAATTAGCTCTAAAGATAATGCCCGATCAAGAATCTGCATTCAGCTACAATCGAATCCCAACACCCCGATAATGGTATACTTTCAAGAACGTGAAAAAAAATGGTTAATCTACACTAATGAATCTCGAAATTATTAAGGGCAATTTATTTGCCTCCAAGTGCCAAACACTGGTTAACACAGTGAATTGTGTTGGTGTAATGGGTGCTGGGATTGCGCTGGAGTTTCGTCTGCGCTACCCAGAGATGTATACACGCTATGTTGAGCTTTGTAAACAAAAGCAGATGGAGATTGGTAAGTTATGGCTTTATAAAAGCGATCGCTGTTGGGTGCTGAATTTCCCGACGAAAAACCATTGGAAAAAACCTTCAGATGCAAAGTTTCTTGAGCTAGGCTTACAGAAGTTCGTCAATACTTACAAAGAAAAAGGGATTACCTCGATCGCGTTTCCTCTACTCGGTACTCAGAATGGGGGAATCCCTACAGATGAATCTTTAGCGATCATGCAGAAATATTTAAGCCATTGCGACATCCCTGTTGAGATTTACCACTTTGACCCTGACGCGCCTGATGATCTGTTTACCGACTTAAAGACAGAATTTCTAAGACTATCTGAGAGTGAACTGATAGAGGTGACGGGTTTGGGTAAGGCTTATATCAAACGAGTGCGGGAAGTAATAGAGGGTGCTCGTACATACAGTCTCGCCGCATTCCTAGAAACAGAGGGAATTGGGCTAAAAACCGTAGAAAAAACGTTATGCTTGCTAAGAGATCGGGGTGAAATGAGCAGTTGAACAGAAACTTACGCTAAGGAAATGATTGTGCCGTTTTGAATATTGCGATGGTTTCTTATAAACCTGTACCAATTGATCTATCTGAAATTTAAAAGCCTCAAATCCTTACTTGTAGCGACCTGCAATACTAAACGCTTAAACCCCTGCAATCAAAACATTTTGGAGTTTAGACTAAGCAGGTCAAAAAGTGCGAGCGCTGTGAGACTAGCGAACAGTTCTCAAGAAGGGCAATGGTCGCTGGCGAAAAGCTATCAGACTCAAACAGAAAATAAATACCAGCGACCGTTGACGTTCTTCGAGGGAGATTCAAAAGTTGGGTGACGATCGCACTTTTTAACCTGCTTAGTCTAAACTCTAATTTTAATGAACGTCAAACTTGTGGTGAATTGATATGCCAAGAGTGAACTTTGATAAGGGTTGGTCGAGACTGCATCGATTTACTGGTGGCAAGGACAACCCCGATGTTATTAGTCGTTGGAGTTGTCGAGGTAAATCAGGCATTTATCTAATTTCTGATGGAAGTGATTATGAAATTTTGTATGTGGGGAAAGCCAATTCTATTGATACTCGCCTACAGGAGCACATGGAGGCTAAGGGATACGGCAATGCTCGAATTGCTGCGGATATTGCTAGTGGCAAAACCTTTACTCTGCGCTGGATACTGTCTAGAGATCCAGATCTTTCAGAGTCGATTGCTATTGTCGTTTTGACTCCCAGGTACAACGGGAGATGTGAATGGAAGAGGGGGGTTGATAAGGTTGACCTACTTTCATGTTTGCAAGAAGCTGAGCGGATTGGTCTAGTTGAATCTAAAGAAAAAGTAGAAGAAAACTTAATTCTTAATCTCTGTAATGCCTTGGAGATTAGGATTTCTGAGCTCCGTCATAAGAAGAGTGAGCTTTGTAATCAAGCCGAGGCATTGAGTAACTCAACGAACTGGAAAGATGGCGAAGAACGCTTGAAGAAGATGCAGGCTGAATGGAAAAAATTAGGGTTTGCAGGAAAATTTTTTGATGACGTAGCCTGGGGGCGCTTCAAATATGCAATAGATACGTTTTACGAACGTCGTAGGGCTTATTTTGCACGGAAAAAAAGTGAACTCTGTAGCCAAGTTGAGGCATTGAATAAATCAGACAAGTGGAAGGAAGCTGAGGAGGGCTTAAAGCAGTTACAGTCTGAGTGGAAGCAATTAGGATCTGCGGGAAAAGAGTTTGACGAGGCAATTTGGTTTCGTTTTAAGAATTCGATCGATGCGTTTTACGAACGCCGTAAAGCTCATTTTGCTCAGAAGGAGTGTGAGTATGAGGAAAATAAACGCAAGAAGGAGCAACTTTGCAGAGAAGCAGAATCGCTGCTCTACTTTACTGACTGGAAAAAAGCTGGAGATACATTTAAGGCTTTAAGCGTTCGCTGGAAATCAACAGGTTCTGCTGGACGAGACCATGAGGAGAAACTTTGGCAGCGATTCAAGTCAGCTAGGGACAAGTTTCATGAACGGAGAAGTGAGTATTTCAATCACCAAGAACGAGAACAACTTGAAAACTTAGATCGTAAGCTCAGAATGTGTGCCGAGGCAGAAGATATCTCTGCTATCGGTGCAAGAATAGCAGGAAACGTTCGGGACTCTGTTCAGCGAATAAAGCAACTTCAAGCTGATTGGAAAACAATTGGTCATGTTCCTCGAGATCGACTGGAACAGGTACAAGACCGCTTCCGTCAAGCTTGTAACAAAGTTTTTGAGTGGGATCGACAAGAGCGGGAACGCAAGCAGGCGGAATGGCGGGAAAAAATGAAGGAGATTATTGCCAATAAAAAGGAGCAAGCGAACCGTATTCGTGATTCTATCCGTCATGATGAGCAAATTATCAACCAGAAATGGGATACCATGTCCAACTTACGTCCTGGCGGTAGAGCTTCAGAAATTCGAGAGCATTTGGAGGAGCAGATTCGAGATATCCAGCGTAAGATCGACTCGAAATACGAGAAGGTGAGGGATATCGAAAGCTCAATCCGTGATCTAGAAATCAAGGTCTACGGTTTCTAAACTTCTATGGAAAGCAAAAAGTCTAAATGGGATTGAGCCGAGATACAAATACGGTGTTTGAGTAGCAATCGTGCAGAAACTAACGTATACGTTTAATAACTCAGAGTACCCTTTTTCGGATCTAAAGGACTACCCCCCATTCGTCTGGTGGTCGCGAATTCTCAAGTATCCCAGCGCGATCGCTCTGCAATCAAATCATAAAGGAGAGCGAAAAATTTTGGGGGAGATAGGGACTGGCAGTAAGATGACCTAATGTCCGAGTCATCTTTCCCTTTCATTTATCAACTGAAGGTGGTGCTGCTGGGCATCAGCCCCATGATCTGGCGACGGGTACTTGTCAGCCTCCCCTAAAATTTTTCGCTCTCCTACTCGTCCAGGTTTCAGCCATCACATGGCACTTTGTTGCAGCTTCGCTACCTTTACCCCTTGTAACAGGCGACTAAAACCAATCAGGACGATCCCGAATAGTAGTTGCCTTTGCTTTACCCAATAAAATCCGTCCGATTCGGAAGAAATGGGCAGCCATCGATTGAGGGTCATCCAAAGAGCCGACAGGAATTTCAAATACTTCATAACCCTGGTTCCGCAACTCGTCGCGAATAGCTCGATCGCGCTGCTGTCTGTCTGGATCTCCGTGAAGATTCCGGCTCATGCCGTCGAGGTAAATGCAGATGCCGTCAGAACGTTCTAACGGGTCTTCATAAAAGAAATCAGGTATGCTTGTTCCCAGCGGTCTGCCCAAGTCAATCGGATGCTGTGCGATAGGAGTAGGAAAACCCGCCCGCAGCAGCATATCTCGCAGAATAGTTTCTTTGTCATTAACAGGCTTTCCTCCCTCAGCATAGGTATTGGGTAATTTTGGCGGAATATCGTGGCTAAATGTTAGACTGTGCCCCCAATCGTTGAGTTTTTCAGCAGCTTTGTGGCGGTTTAAGTAGCGGTGGTAGTACGAATTTCGGTAGGTAAACAAGCAATCAATGCAAGCGCTGTCGCAGGCTCCAGAGCAGCGCGCCGCAACCTCTAAAGCAGCAGAAGTTACATCAGTCCAGCGTTCAATCATTTGCTCTAGCAGCCCCGAACCTCCCGGCATAGGGTCGTAGAGCAGCACGTCCACTTTTTCTTGACCGGGATGGGCGATCGCGAGTACCTGCAAATCTTCCAATTCCATGTCCAGTACCAGGGACGCGCCCACTCGCAGTGATTCGGCAATGCTGTAAGCACAAGAGCGATCGCTGCAATCGAGTACGCTCAAAGCATCGGCGATCGCGTCGGCAAAAAATCCCGTATTCTGCACGGACTGACCGCAGCGCTCAGCGTGTTCGTTGGCGAAATTCTCCCGATCCGCTGGTGATGCTAAGGGCGACCGGCTTTGACCGCACACCAAGCAAACGGGATACCCCAGAGTTCCGCTGTAAACCAAATTCGCTGCGCCGACGTTGACCAGGCGCAGGTGTACCCCAGAACGCAACTGCACCGTTTTCTCTCCCCAGTGAAACGCTTTGCCACCGCCGTGCCGATTTTGTTCGTAGCCAATCACCGATACAGCCAATTGGAAGCGGTAGTCCTCTTCGTCGGTAATGTGAGACTGGTGGGGCAAATCTACATCGCAGACAGGCACGGCTTGTAGGGATGTAGCTCCCAAACCGGCGCTAATTCCAGAAGCTTTTATTCCCACTTCCGCGATCGCCTCATTAGCCACATCTACTTGGAACAGCGTAATCTGCTGTTGCGGTTCCAAGTGGTAGAAGCGAGGCACGAAACGATTGCCATTAGCATAAATCAGATTCCCCGGAACGTATTCTCGCAGGGCCATAGCCGGAGGTCGAGGCAGTTCAAAGTCCGACACCCCTACTAAATGTCGCGGCACTTGTGCCGTTCCTGACACCGAACCCCCCTCCAAACCGTAGCCGGGGAGGAAGCCTTCGGAAGCCAGGACGCTGTAAGTGTTCGTGTCGTCGAACCCCTCAGCTTCGCGTTTCTTGCGGGATTGAATGCCCTTGAGCCGCTTGACGAGGCGATCGCACCGCTGTCTGAGAGCTTCTTCATCGGGATCTAAAGTTCCCTTGCGCTGGCGCACGTTATCTAGGCGACTCATCTGGTCTAGCGCCCACTGCAACCTGCGCCAGATTCGTTCTATGACTTCACTCAGGTGTTCGCCGGTTTTTGCAATATAGTCGCGCAGCACTTCATCCAAGACGACATTGGCAATTTCTGGTGGCCATTCCTGGGCAAAGACTTGGCGAACCGAGTCGAATAGCGCCGTTTCGTGTTTGGTAATTAATTCAGTAAAGGCGCTGACATCGAGGGCTTGAGAACGGACGTGTCCTTTCTCATCAAAGAGGTATTGCTTCACCTGGTTAGGAAAGCACTGTTCCAGCACCCTGTTAATTTCTTCCCCTTCCCGACTCCCAACTCCCGCCGATCGCACCAACTGGTGCAGTGCCGTCAGCACTGTAGCGTGGACGTGCTTTTCGATCATCAGGTTGTTGCGGAGATTGAAGCGAGGGGGAGTAATCAAACCTCCCAGCAATTTTAGGGGCTCGTTAAAATAGGCGCGATCGTGGCTGGCTTGACGGGCATAGGTTAAATTAACAGCCATGCGGTGCTGCCGTCCCGCACGTCCGGCACGTTGCCAGTAGTTGGCGGGTAGGGGCGGCACGTTCCGCATCAAGACTGCATCCAAAGCGCCGATATTGACGCCGAGTTCTAGGGTGGGAGTACAGACGAGGGTATTTACCAGCTCGTTCTCTCCTTTGAACATCAGCTCTAAAATTTCTCGGTCTTTAGCCGGCACCTGGGCAGAGTGTTCGCGGGGGCGAATTGTGGCAAACTGCTCGTCTAGCACCATCAAATCGTAATCATCGCCGCTTTCGGCTTCAAATTGCAGGGTGCCGGTGCAGCGCCAAGCCATGCACGCCATTTTAGGGGTGGGGCGAATGTGGGCGCGGCGGCACAAGTTGCAGCGGTAGATGCCTTTGTGGGGGGCGAGGCGCAATTTGTCGGCATCGATTTGCCGGACGCCCGCACAGCCAGGAATGGCTCGGTTGCGCCATCCTGTCAGGGTGACGGGTGTGAGAAGTTGCAAATCTTCCGCTAGCAGTTGCCAGAGTTCTTCAAAAAATTCTGGGATGTCGTCTTGGGGAATGCCCCAGCGCTTCGCGGCTTGACGCGCTAGGGTGTTGCCTTTATTGCTGAGCCATTGCTGGACGCGGTTTTTATCATCTCCCGGTTCTCGTTGCAGTTTAAGGGCTTTGGGGACGCCTTGCAATAAGGGGAGATAGCCGCGCTGGATCTCGAAGTCGCCTTCTTGCCAGAACCGGGAAAAAATCCGCCCTTCGCGATCGCACAACACTGCCCCCCGCCGCGTGACATCTAGCAGGGAGGCAATGCCATTGACTAATTCTTCTGGGGCAATTCTCAACTGTACCGCCCATTTGAGAATGAATGGCATTGCCGGGACGAGTCCGGCATATTCAATTTGCATCCGCCCCCAGGGTTCCAAACCGATGCGCTGCTTGACGCCAGTGGCGACTTCTCGGAGTACCTGAATTCGCAAAAATCGCTTGCGTTCTTCGCTGTGTCTGACGCCTTCAGCTTCTTTGCGGTGAATGCGCCAGACTTCGGGGACGAGGGTACGACTGAGTTCGTCGTCGGCGTCTAGGAGATCGTCCAGGTAGGCGGTTAAGTCGCCAATCGAGACAGCACCTTGCTGGATGCGATTGTACATGAGACTTCGCAGGCGGTAGCGGCGAGCGTGGTCTTGCATCCACCCGGCTTGAAATGCAGCATCTTGTCGGTTGTCGGCAAAGACGAGCAAGCGGCGGCGTTCGGCGTGGTGAATCATATTTTGCGCCAAAACGTGAACGTCAGACACCGTGACGGCGCGAACCTCGCGGGTGGGTTCGCGGAAACCGCCGACACTGTTACGCCCCAAGGCTTGACAAGTGACGCAAGATGCGAGTTTTCCGGGGTGTTTCGATTTCTGGCGGACGGCGAGAAGGGTGACAAGGTTGCTAGGGCGATCGCATCCGTCGCAGCGCTTGAGAATGTTAGATTTTGAATCTTGGCCGGTTGAATGGAGGGTGCCGCAGTACCGACACAAGTAAATTGGAACCGTTGAATTGGGATAATGTTGATTCCCACGAACTGACTCCCGACTCCCATCTCTTGATTTTCGACTCCCATCTCCCGACTCCTGACTCTCATCTCCCGATTCTTCATCGAAATCGTCGTTGACGAGGCGATCGAGGAGGATGACGCGAGTTCCTCCCTGTTCGGTGCTTAAAGGTTTCCAGACAATTTGATTTTCAACTAATTGACCGCCTTCTGGCAATTTGTCAAAGAATTTGAAGTCGGCAACCTGATGGATGAAATAGTGCTGCCCGCAGGTGGTGCAGGTGGTTACAGGAAGTCGAAATAAGCCGTCGCCGTTTTCTCCGGCTGCATCTTCGGCAGATAACCACAATCGCGGGCGTTCTTGCTCCCGACTCCTGACTCCCGAACTTGACGGAAAAGTGACGACAGCACCGCCGACACCCCGGATGAAGCCGTGGATGACGGGGCGCAGCAGGGGGCGGCTGTTTTTGCGAGAAGTGGCACCCAATGCCAACCAGGCGAGAACTTCGGTTTCCGGTACGGGGCGTCTGACTCGCCGTTCCAAGTCAGCAATCAATTCTGAAAGCAAGCGCGGATTTCTTAAAGCTTCGGCAAGTTGGAATACCAGTTCGTTGCTGGCTAGGTGGTGGTAGAGACTTTCTTGCCAGTTTGTGGCATCAAGGGAAGTTCCCGTCATTCCTTGGAAAACGGCTTTGACTAGAATGCCCGCCTGTTCTCCGGCTTCTACCGCTTCGAGGACGTTTTTCAGGTGAACGGCTGGGTTGCCAGCCAGGGGTAGGGGAATTTGCCGCGAAGTCTCCCAGATGTCGGGTTCGTATTCTTCACCGACGATCGCGACGCTATCTTTCCGAACCCCGAAAAACCGCGCTGCGAAGTCTCGCCCTGCTTCTTTACCCAGTAGGGGATCGGCTATGGTGGCGGAGGTGGCAATACAGGTGGTTTCAGTGGCGCTTTTGCCACAAAATGTCCGCAATCGGCGAATTAAGCAAGCGGTTTCGGCACCAGCAGCCCCGGTGAAGGTGTGGGCTTCGTCAAATACCAGATATTCTAATAGGGCGTTATTAAATAATTTGACATCCCGCTGGCGGGTAAGCAGCAGTTCTAATTGCTTGACGTTGGTGAGGAGGATGCGGGGTGGAGATTTCCGCATTTCCTCGCGGGAAACTCGTTCTTCTGGGGGATAGACGGCGTAGGATTGTTTTTCTTTTTGGGCTTTTTCGGCTTCTTTGCGGTAGTCGAGGTGCGAGGAGCCTTGTTTGAGGCGTTTGCCGGAGGCGTCTGCTGTTTTCTCTGGGGTTTTGCCGACGTACATTCCAAATGTAACGCCGCTTCCGGCGAGTAATTCCCGCAAGCGTCCGAGTTGATCTTCGGCAAGGGCGTTCATGGGGTAAACAATGACGGCGACGATTCCCCCTGGTGCTTCTTCGTCTCGTAGTTCTAAGCAGTGGCTAATAATGGGATAGAGGAAGCATTCGGTTTTGCCGGAACCGGTGCCGGTGGAAACTAAGGTGGTTTTGCTATCGGCGATCGCTCGGATGGCTGTTTCTTGATGTCCGTAGACGTTGGGGTGAGGGGCAATCTGGCGGAGGTGCGGGTGTAAGATGCCTTCGGAAATTAAGTCAGCAAGACTGGCACCTTTGCGAAAGATGCGGCTGAGGCTGATATATGGCCCTTTAAAAAGGGGCGTGCGCCTGGTTTCCTCTAAGTTGAGGAGGTGGCGCATTTGGGCGTAAAGGTTGGTATCGGCGAAAGGATACGCGGTGAGTTGATATTTGAGAAAGTCGCTGACAATTTTCTCGGTGTAGGAGATCGGGTTGAGCATAATTACTTGTATATCTATTTACTTATTTTTTTGCATTTAAATGTTCTTAATTCGTCTTTTTTTAAAAAATATTCTACACCTCCTTCTTGTTCTATATAATAAAAACCTTTTTCTTCTTGTTCCCATTTTACAAAAGTGCCTTTAACTATTGTGTTACTGTTCAATATTGCTACAAAATTTTGCGATTTTTCTGCATCTTTTTCTGCATCTTTTTCTGCATCTTTTTCTGCATTTTTTTCTGATTCTGATTCTGATTCTGGATTTTCAAGAAAAACAATTTGATTTGTTTTCGTTTTTTTAGAAGTATTTTTTTCTGATTTTTGTTGCTTAATAAGAGTTTCTAAATCTCCAAGCTTATTTTTGTTTAATTTTTTTTGTGCCAAATCAATTTTTTCTTGAAATAATTCATCATTGATTGTCTCAGATTCCTCCCAGTTAAGCTCGGAGATAATGTTACCAACTCCTTTCCGAGCTTTTGATTGTTTGTTTCGCTTGTCTAAATTTTCATTATTATCTAAATAATCTAATTGTTTGGGGTAGAAACTTTGAATTTTATCAGCAAAGACGGTTATAAACGTCATATCAAGATTTGAGATAGATATATTAACTTTTTCGTAATCCCAGATTAAAAGTCTTAAAAGATTAGAGTTTTCAGTTACTCTTTTTACTTTTTTTTCCCACTCGCGAATTTTTTCTTGAACTTCATTTTCCTTTAAACTTTTTATAATATTAAGTTCTTGTAGGCGTCGGATTTCGTGTTCTATGATTCTCAAATGATTTTGCAGCTTCTCTTCTATAAAATTTTTTAGAATTTTACAGTAAAAATTTACAAAAATCTCTAATTCTTTTTCAATTAGATTGCTAATATTCAGGGGAACCCATTTACCCAATAAAGTTTCTATACTAAAAAATCCCAAAAAACCATCAGGAATAGGTTTTGGGTAATCTTCAAAAAAAGATTTTATATTGATTGGATCGTCCGAAAGAATACCACTTTGTTTTACGCTCCAATTGTTATATTCTGTACGATCTGCCATTTTTTTGCGTCTTTGGATTTCTGTTTCAGAAAGTGTTAAACGAAACATTAAATCTGTTTGATGGGATTGATCCCATTGGTGATAAAATACTCCTAAAGATAATAGTTTACTAGCAAACAGCAGTTCTTTATCTTCTGATAAATTTGTAATGCCGTGATTTGTTTTCGCTTCTCTAAAAATTTTGATGAATTCTTCTAAAAAGTAGGGAGAATCTTTAGCGGTAGTAATTTGCCCGATTTCAAGATTTCTAGAGAAGCCAGACTGAGTAAAATTGCCTGAAGTAATTATCGCGAATCCTTGATGAATATCATTAATTTTTTCTTCGCTAATAAGTGCGTAAGATTTAGCATGAAATAAAGTGGAGGCTTTAATTGGAGTCAAGGAAATCTTGTCTTTTGGTAAGCCCGTTCGCTCGCATATATCTTTCACAAACATATCGATATCTATAAAATTTCTAATCCATTCTTCACGATCGATAAGTATATGAACGCCTGATAAATTTTTCAATGTTTGACGTAGAAATGTTGTCACATTTTTGGCTATATCGGGCTTAAAATAACAAGTCATAGCGTAAAATATCCATTTATCGTCTGGATAATCTTTAGATATTTTTTCAATTAACTCCTTTAAAGTCATTGATAATGAGGTGTTCTTAGATTGGTTAAAGAAAAAAAGGCTCATGGGCACTCTCCAAATATTTAAGTTGTGTGCAATAAAGAATGAGGTCGCTCAGGTAAATATTTTTACAAATCGCTCAGGGATAGTTGGACTCACTTGACAAGCATTCTGACTAGCGGATCGCCCACCCGCCTTGGCAGCTCGAATATACAAAGCAGCATTATATCTTTACCAAATCTTTGATAATTAGAGCACAAAATCGCTTAAAAGGAAGAAAAGTGTTTTTCAGATTAGGGTGGTTATCTAAGCATTTTACTTCGCTCTTAGCTCGATATTGAGTCGCACTTACTGTCATAATTCTTTACCTTTAAGAGTCCTGTGATTCTAGCAAATTGAAAAAGTCTAGTTGTATCCCAGATTCGCCGATCGCACTTACTGGTTCTGTTTCGGTTGCTATAGGTTTATCCCCTAGCAGTCGCTTCAGGTTCTGGGCGTGACGATCGCACTCTTGCCACGATTCCTCGACTGTACCTTCTAATTGCCAAGGTAAAAAGCGATCGCCCAATCTGGCGGCGACGGGTTGCAGTTCCTTGGCGCGGTTATCATGTCCTATGCCATAATCTGCTAACCTCAAGGTTTCGGGTAGCATCCACCCTTCGCCATCGTTGAGGTTGAGGAAGGTTTCCAGTCCGAGGCGTTTGAGTTCATGGAAGGCGACGAGGGATAAAACGGTGTGGCGCAGTTCCGGGTCTTTTTCTTTGTCCACGCGCCAAAAACCTTTGGGTTCGAGGGTGCGGGCAAATTTTTTATCGCAGACTTGGGCGGTAGGATAGTCGCAGTCTCGCAATATCCAGGCAAAGTCATCAATTTCTAATCCGTAGAGTTCGGCAACGGCGGCATCGAGGATGCAGCGCAGGCGCAGGCGTTCGTAGGGGGTAATTGCCCATAGACTCTTCCATAAATGTTTAGTGATGTCAGAACTTGTTACTTTTAAAACTTGCCATTGATTTGCAAAATTTAAATTAGCAGCAGACAAAGACATTGATTTTTTAATAACGGATATTATTAATTTATCCCTAATAGGAGTGGGTATTTCTTCCAAAAAAGACCAACTCAAGTTAGTCCCCCCTAATCTTTGTCTAAAAGACCAATCAAAAGTCAAACTGCTGAGAATCCCTCCTAACTTCCAGATAGTTAGTGTTGAACCTAAATTTACTTCTAAGCTTGCCAAACTGTGACCTGCAGGAAATCCGGGTGCAGGACTTCCGATCATGGTTCGTATATCGGTTGTCCGGGCAATATTTCGCATTAAGTAACGAGGATTCAAAGCATTTGGGCAAATAGACAAAACAGATTCTTTGGAAATTAGGAACTGTGAACCATAAGGAGAATTAGGGGGTAAATCTTTTTCCCAAAGTGCTTGATTACCTGTACCTGAAACCCAACGAGCACGATTTGATTCCAGTTGGCTTATCATCACTCCCTGATACAAAGGTAGTGCTACATCTTCAACCTCATCAATATGAATGGCGCTACTACCATCAGCAGATAAAATCCAACCTTCTGGACGCTGCAAAATCGAAAAACCGACTCCCGACTCCCGACTCCCGCCTCCCGCTTCATAAGGTTGCCAATTGCCCTTTAACCAGTGACCGTACTCGTCAGGACGATAACCCTTGGCTTCCCACTGGGGACGGGGTGGAAATAACTTGGAGTCACTCGTCATATTAAAATCGCCCTGTCGATACTGTATTCCCCAACCTTGCGGACTGTCATCCCCCAGTAAAACGCCGTTGACATACATTTTCTCTAAAATGGTCAAGTCTCGCTCAGTTCGGACTTCTAGTAACGCTCCCGTTTTGGGGCTAAACTTCGCTATTTGCTTTGCCGGTACGGATAGGTAGCGCTTAGAATCGAGAATATCTGTTTCTAGCTCGTGCGCTTCTGGGGAATCTCCTGGCCCGAGACGAAAACGAGTTAAAATCGCAGAGGTACTGCCTCCTTTGGTAACAGTAAAAACAACCATCTTGTTGCGGTGGTCGATAGCACTGAACACAAATCGCTCATTCTGGAAAGCATAAAGGTGCGTCCACTGGCATCGCTTCAAAAACAGAGCCCGTAAACTTCCCGTCCCCTTGTCGCTGTATATCCCAGAGGGAATAATTAAGCTGAAGCGTCCGCCGTCCCGCAGTAAAGCATAGCCGAGTTCCGAGAACATTTTATAAGTATATGGTTTACCTTCCCCTTGGTAGAGAAATGGATGATGGGGTTCGGTATAACCTTGACGCTTCTGGCGCTGTCTGCGCCAGACTTCGTGCAAATCTTGACTTTCTTTCTTGGACTTAGACAGGCTGAATTTTTCGCCCCCGTCTGCTTCATCTCCAAAGGGAAGAGCAACTTGTTTGTACCAATTAGTTATGGCTTTAAACCAATCGCAATACGCCAACCAATCGCGCTCAATTGTCGCATCCTTATTAAAATATTCCAACTGCTTGTTTAACGCCTCTTGCTTCCCATAGGTGCGATAAAGCGGGTCAATATTGGAGAAAAACTCCATCGAATTCGGTTGTAAAGTTTCCCAAGGCGGATTGCCGATAATAGCATCAAAACCCGCATTGGCACTGGCAAACACGTCAGGAAACTCTAACTCCCAGTGAAAAAACTGGTATTTTTCCGCTAACTGTTCAATCATTTCCCTAGTTTCCGCTGGCGGATTGAAAAAGCGTCCCGGTGTTGGCGCAATCTCAATGTCTTCCCCAGACCAAAACCACACCGCACACCAAGTATCTAACGCTAACCGCAACAAACGAATCGCTTCACTTCCCTCAATTCCTTCTTGATAGCGCCGTTCTCGTTCCTCGGTTTCAAAGACCGGCAAATCGTGCAATTCTTCAAAAACTGCCTTCGCCTCATCGTGAATTGTATCGGGACTTTGGGGCAGTTCAAACTCCGGCAAAGGCAAGCTCAACTGCTGGCGGCGAATCGGATCGAGTGCCTCAACCAGTCGCTTCAATTCTGCTTTAACGAGATCATTCTTGGCATCCTTAATTGCCTGATTCCACTTGTCCCCCTTCTGCTGCAATTTCCCCTTCAGGTTCACCTCGCGGAAATGATGCACAAAACGGGTGTGATTTTCATCTCCTCCTTTCCGTTCCCACGCCATCGCTGGATAATCCTGAAAGCGATCGAACCAACACCCCACTAGAGAATTCCCGCACTTTAACTTGTGGTCGAGGAAGCTAAACGGCAGTGTCCTGTCCATCGTTTCCACCCACAGAGACAGACGCGCCAACTCTACCGCCAAGGGGTCAAGATCCACCCCATAAATGCACCGTTCCACAATATACCGCTTGAGTCGGGCTTTCAAACGTTCCTCAAAATCATCCGCATCCGGCAAAACAGGCAGGGTTTCTTCTAGCAGAGAGTTTGTCCCCCCTCCATCTGCCAAACGGCACAAAGTTTTATCCCCGTGCGCTTCAATGCGGTTGTGGTAATGCAAACTTTCATACAGCGCATCGGTCAAAAACCTCAGCGCCGCTACGGGAAACGACCCCGAACCCATCGCCGGATCGCAGACTTTCAGCGCTAAAATTTCTTCCGGCAACTTGGGCAACTCCCCCTGATAGGCCAGCGGTTGCAGCGTGCGCCGCGTGGTAGGAATTGCCAATTGAGGGCGAGTGTAGAACGTCCCGGAACCCTTGCGCGTCCCTCCCCACCGCACCAGAAACCACTCACCCGGCAACACGATTCGCGCAATCAGGCGATCGCCTGCTTTGCTGACTTCCTGCTGATACCGTGTCAAAGCTTCCGCTTTTGTACCTCTGGGTTTAGCCACCAGCTTACCCGCTTCCACCGCCCGCATCGCCCACTGATGGGTACGTTCTCTCAACTGCTGAACTTTATCAAGATCTGCTTCCAGTTCCTCGATGTCAGCTTCTAAGGCAGCGTCCTCTTCTATCTCTTCCTCAGCTTCCTCTTCAACTTCCTCAGTCTCCTCTTCCTCCGCTTCGGAATCTTCCCCCGCCGCCAGTTTTGACTTTTTCTTCAGCTTCTCTACCAAATTCGATAAAGCTGCATTATCCATCCCTTCCAGACGCGCTAGAGGGAGTACGGGTTGGTCGCCCAAATTGAGGAATATCATCGGGTCATCTTCACCAGCGCGACGCAACTCGAAGTCCAGCAGCCCCTCGTATAGAATGCCGATATACTCCGAGGACAGATCGGAAAAATCCACCGGCGCTTCCACCCAAGTGGTGCTGCGCCTCTGACGCACTTTCACCTTGCTGCGGCACAGCAATTCTAAAATGCGATAAATCACTGCATCCGAAGGCGCGTTTTCCGGGTGCTCGAATGCCGAGAGCGATCGCAATATCGCGTCTTTCGCGTCCGAATCGCCTGGGGTGAAGAGTCCGCCCCCATATCGTGGCACCGGCAGCGCTTCGTGAGAACACCCCCGATCAACCAACTGGAACAACGCCAGCAACCGAGGCCAAGCGCTGAAGCCATTTCGCAACCGTTCCGTTGCCCGTCCCCCAGCGAGGCGATCGAGCTGTTCGCGCAATCCTTGAATGCCGTAGGAACCGTGATAAATCGGGTTGTTTCGAGGTAGCAAGTCCCGCGCCTCGGCAAACAGAATCACCACGCAGCGCATGATAATGCGGGTGGCAGCTATATAAATATCGCGATTCCCGACTCCCAACTCCCGACTGCCGAGCCCCGATTCCCGAATCAACAGCTCAACTGCCAATCTAACCCGTTCTCCCAGAACGCCAGACAGTTCGGCTTGACCTTGACGAGATGCGACGATCGCGGCAATCAGCCGACTGGGGGACTCTACTTTTTCCGGGTGCAGCGAATCTTGCCCCAACAACAAGCGCAGCGCCGCTACCTGCAACCCCGGCTGCCCCTCTTCAAACCACAGGTCAATATCCCACTCGCACCAAGCATCGTAATCCGTCCCGGCGTGAATTAACCGCCACTGCCGGCCATTCGTTAATAAAGCAATTTTTTGATTGGCTTTTCGCAACCATTCGATCGCGCGGGAAACGGCACGCCGTCCTTTGCCAATTCCCAACCGCGCCACCACTCTGCTTTCTGCATCTGCCACAAAAACAGGCAGAATTCCCCCCTGCGGATCTAACCAGACGCGACGCGGTTTAATCGATTCTTTAGTAATCGCTTGTTGCGTCCAGCTTCTATCGACCCCACTGCCTTTAATCCACCAGTCTTTCGATAGTTGCAGCACGTCTTCTAAAACAGTATCGAGCAAAGAGACGATCGCCCCTTCGTCGCCGCTGCGAACTCGATTCACGTCTCGCCGCAACCGATCTTCAACGTGACGCGGCAAGGGCGAAATCTCATCAGGAAAGAACTCTGCCAGCTTCGACGGCGCAACCAACAGCCCCCCGTGTTTTAAAGAAGCCCACCAGGAATAACGGTCTACAGTTTGTAGGGAATTTACCATCATTTTGCCACCTCCGGCAGGCGAATTTCAACTGTAACGGGGAAAACTCGGGCAGTGCCTCGCAAAGTATAGCGTTTGGGCAAAATTCCTTCCATCACGCGGGTTTGCTCTATTTTCAGAAAATCCAGCAATTCCTGATAGTGGCTGCCTCGCCTTTTCAGTTCATCTTGTAAGTCGCGCAGGCGTTCTTCTTTCGAGCGAGTATCTTCAGGGAATAAAGACAATTGCTGCATATCTTCCAATAGTTTATCCCGCTCTTTCTCGATTTTCTGTAGCGACGTCTCTTTCATCGCCCGTTCCACTTCTGACAAGCGAGACTTAAACCGTTCCTTTTCTTCCTTGAGGGCAATTTCCTTGTTTACCTTGAGTTGAGCTTGCAGGCGTTCAGTTAACTCTTTCTCCAGTTGCCTAGAAATCTCCCTCAACTCAAAGGAAATCTCGTCCCACAAATCGCGCGATCGCTGAATATCTGCTTCGCTGACTGGACGAGATAGGGGGCGATCGTCCGAGGCGGGAACGTGTGGCAGCGGTTCGCCCAATTCTCCATTTTTCACGGGAAATCGCACCGTTCGCACCCAATGGTGGAAAGGTTCCCGCAGTTCACTGACTGCCAATTCTTCCACAGTTAGCAGCAGCAAAGCATCTGCCCCCGCTGGAATTTTCCCATAACGCACCGTCCACCGACTCGCCACTTGATTTTCAACGCTGCCGGGAAATCTCGCCCGCGCAAACATCGCCAGTGCTTGGTGAAAGAGGGGGTGTCCCAAGTGCAACAATACCGTATCTTTGGCAGGGCGAAATACGGGGCGACCGCTGCGATTTTGGATAAAATGTTGCGGGTCAAAAACGAGGGCTGGCAGTGTCCCTCGCTGACCGCTATCCGTTTCCACCCGCAAATAATCGTCAATCAAAGGTTCCCATTTTGGGGGAATCGGAATTCGCAATCGCAGTTTTCCTTGTTCGTCCGGTCCTTCAAACCTTGGCAATCCAATCCCCAATCCCAAAGCAATTTCTAAGGTACTTTTGAGCGTTTCTGAGGTGAGGTCAATTTCTCGTTCAAATTCTTTGAGAGCGATCGCGCAGTCGCGCTCATTTTCTACAGGAGGCTGTCGCGGAATCTGGACGCGATCGCGCTGTTTTGCTAGCGCATCATCCAATCCTCGGATGATGGAATGAGTGTCTTCTAAATCGACAAATCGGCGCTGAAATGCAGCATCGAACACTTCCCCCATCGAGCCTAATTCTTCTCGAATGGTATTGACTTTACTAACAACGTGTGCTAAAAATTTCAAGTCAGCATCATCTTCACT
Organism: Microcoleus sp. Pol10D4; assembly: GCF_036701555.1. NCBI lineage: Bacteria > Bacillati > Cyanobacteriota > Cyanophyceae > Oscillatoriales > Microcoleaceae > Microcoleus > Microcoleus sp. Pol10D4. The sequence goes on along the minus strand of NZ_JAUBRA010000008.1, from coordinate 62,329 downwards.
GGTAAAGTGAAAAACAATTACATCCCGCGCCTGACCGTGCCGGTCTAAACGTCCATTTCTCTGGTCGAGACGGGCGGGGTTCCAAGGGATATCGTAATGCAAAATAAGATGGGCCGTTTCTTGCAAGTTCAACCCTTCTGATGCCGCATCAGTCGCGACTAAAACGCGAACGGGGTCGTCAGGGTCATTAAAGGCTTGCTTAATCTCCTCCCGGTCTTTGTCCGGCAAACCGCCATACAAGACGCGAATGGCTTGGGGGTCTTTTTTGAAAGTTTCCTTGAGGCGGCGTTCCAGATAGTCTAGCGTGGTTTTATATTCAGTAAAAATAACCAGGCGATCGCTCTTAACCCACTCGCTGCCGTTGCGAAGATACTGCTTGATAACTTTCATTAGGCGTTCCCACCGCTCATCTTCTGAGGGAGTTGGGAGTTGGGAGTCGGGAGTTGGGGGAACTAAATTTAATTGTTCCAAAGCCCTGTCAATCTTGGCAATTTCTTCACTCAGGTGAGGAACTAGAGGTTTTAGCCAAGCCCCTGTAGTTTTAGCGGCGTGTTGCAAGCGACCTTCCGTTTCGCGATCGTCATCCAAATCTTCCAAAGTCGCTCGTTTTGCAGCTTGAACTTCTGCCAGTTGTGCTAATTCGTCTCGCTCGATTCCTTCTTTAAAGCGATACCAAGAGTTCGCCAAGGTATAAGGGCAAGACAGCAGGCGTTTGTTTAGCACCTCCACGGCAAACGACCCGGCTAACTGGTCGGTTTTTTGGGCTCTGGCAATTGCCGACTTGACAGCCGCGCGAAATTCCCCAAAAGCGGCGGAGAGTCGTTTTTCTTTGGCTCCAAAATAGAGGGGAACCGGTTCGGGGATGCGATCGCCAAACCGAGGCGCGCGGCCGGCTTGCTCGTCAAGCTGGTTGAGTTCTCGCTTGAGCCGGCGCACAACCACTTCTGAAATTCGCTGTTTGAGTGCGTCTGTAAACTCGCTGGTTTGCGTAAATCTGACGGGATCGAGCTGTTCGAGCAATCCAGAAAAACAGCGGGTGTGACCGTTGTGGGGCGTTGCCGTCAGAAATAACTTGTGCTCAAACCAAGGCGAAATAGAGCGCAACATTTTTGACAAGTCGCTGTCTTCGCCAAAGTTTGACGGCATCAAGTTGTGGGCTTCATCCACAATCAATAAATCCCAGGGCAATTGCGCTGAGCTATCTGGCTGGCTGCAAGCGGCTCGGAATTGCTCTAAGACATCGGGTTGGCGCAGATAATGGTAAGAGGTGACGATACGGGGATAAGTCCGCCAGGGGTTGGCATCGAGTCCGAGGCGCTTTTGCAGGGCGTGAGTTTCGGCGCGATCGATGACGTCAAAGGTGAGGGAAAATTTGGCTTTCATCTCCTGCTGCCACTGCTTGCGGAGGGCAGCGGGACAGAGAATCAGCACGCGCCGAATTCGCCGGCGCAGCAGGAGTTCCGTCAGGATTAACCCCGCCTCAATGGTTTTGCCCAACCCAACGTCATCGGCGAGTAACAGGGAAATTCGGGGCATCCGCAAAGCTTTGAGCAGGGGGACTAACTGAAAGTCTTCCACCTGTACGGCTCCAAAAAAAGGCGAAGCGATGGGGGAGTGGGGCAGTGCAGCGGAGCGATCGGGGTTCAGGAAAGGAGAGAGTGCCGTCCAGCGAGTGGCCCGTTGTAGGGCATCAAAGTCGGCTTCAGGCATGGGGGGGTCAGTCGCGACTTGAGGGAGGGCGGTTGGTTCTAGGAGGGTGGCGTTGAGTTCCCGTTCCCAGATGATGCTGTCTTCTAGATTACCATCTGAATCGGTATATTCCAGACGCACGAGGTGGATTCGCCCTTCTGGGGTGCCGTCGAATGGCTCAACTGAAGCGATCAGAGCGCGACGGTTACGCACAGTGGCGAGCATCCCCACGCGCGGGGAAGTGGTTGAATTTGTATTGGTTCTGTGACTGGGTGTCATCGGGACCTCGTTGCTTTCTCTGTATTCAACAGTAACTCGAAGCAGTAGGCGTGCGCTCCTTTGCTTATGGGATCTATGAGCGATCGTCTACCGAGCGAAACAACTTCGTAGTGACCTCTGCTTTTTGCAGTTCGATACATCTAGTAGTCGAATAATTTCCTCAGTGAATTATTTAACCAGACATCTAGATGTTTAGATGATTAAATCGCAGGTGATGTCGCCCCCAACAGTATCACACCATTTGAGCGAATGAGGGACATAGGCACACTATTGCAGCGGGGCAACTGCTTAATTTTTGGGAAGCTCCACCTCCTCCAATCATCTGCAACCGAGCGCTACTTTGTTATCGTTAGGGAGTTGCAAGAAAATAAGGTACCAATCAACCGGGGACAATCGTGATATCCCATTTGGGCAATGTCTCAGAACGCTGCCAGAAAGGATGGTACTGTTCTAACTCAGTTGGTAGGACTTTAATGCCTTTGTCATAGATGGTTTCGACGTGATGCACAATTGGTGCAATGCCCTTCCAAGTCATATTGGCAGCCCACTGTATAGCGGCTTCAACCGAGTCTAAAATTGCGCCGTTCCAATAATTTTCGCTTAGCAGCCCAACAGCGTTAAATGGGATTGTACTTGCTATGGTAAGGAGGATAGTAAATCAGTCGGATTTTTACATCAATCGCTTTGGATAGTTCAACCATGCGTTTGATAAATTGCGTTCGGTCACTACGAGTTGCTGCACCACCATCAAGGTCAATCACCCATTCTGAGATATCGGGATAATCCAGTTGATTGTCTTTCCACCAAGCGGTTAAACAATCGACGATAAAATCACTGGTTTCAGCCGACTGACCCATATAAATCGATAACTGTTCGCTGTGGGTGTTGAGAATGCCAAAGGGGACTAAAACCGACTGCCAGTGAGTATCGTGGTCATCAGCCTTCTTTGGTTCCAACGTCCGTGCCTTACCACCTCTCGACAGGTTGCCAATCTTGACCTTGGCTTTGGTATCAATCGACACTCGCAACGAGTGGGGATTTTCATCCGATGCCTGATTCTGTTGGAACACATTCTCGAAAATAGCATCGGTTTGAGCAATCTTTTTCAGGGGTTTCGTTTTTTGTGTTTTTTGAGGCGATACCCCAAGCGATTGAGAATTTCGCCCGTTGTCTGGCGAGAGGGTAATTCGCTCTCTCTGTAGCCAGCTTTACTCACTAATGCCTCTGGCACTGCTCTGGCACTGATACGCGCATATAAAAATGTAGATTGCAATTTCGGGTCGGCTTGGGCTTGCGTGTCCACCAAAGAGCGGATATCTGCTTCTAGGTTGGGCAGCACTTGTTCACTTTTGTGTCGTCCCCTGGCTTGATAGTTATCCACACAGATGAGTCCTGTTCGCCGTTCATTTAACCCCAGTTGTACGCTCTGGCGATTCCACCCCATGACGGTTTCCGCTTGGCGCGCCGACCCATCGAAGTAATCTTCGGTGACCTTGGCCATGAAGTCTCGTTTACGGTATCCCGTAAGTTTCTCACTGGCATCCTTGAACGTAGCTTTAACGGTTGCGTCGAGTATCATCCTTATTTGAGTCAAGTGTGATTGGAGCAAGAGCGTCGCCTTTTTTTGTCTCCTCTTCTCTAGAGTGACTGGTATTCTATTTTCCCGCAAGTCCCTTACTACCTGGACTAATAGGGTGGAGAATTATAACCGCCATTAATAGCTAGGAGTCGAGCGACTGCTGTAAACCAAGTCAGGGAATAAATCTTTAGCCAACTGTCAAGCTTTATCAGACAACAACAGTTTAGCCCATTGCAAAGCGCGAGTCCGACAACAGCAATTTACGCGACTGTCAAGGCTGGTATAACCGCTACTGTGTTACCAATTTTCTCATACTCTTAAATTTGATTTTTTATTCAATTTAGATCCTCTAACTTGACTATTAAGTCAATTCACTTGTTGTTAAAAAGGCTAAAAATTAGCTAAATTTTGTGGGGCGTTAAAATCAGGGATTTGCAGTATAAAGTCAGGCGTTTGCAGTATAAAATCAGTGAGATTACAGGCATTTGCAGGGGCTGCACTTTACCTGCAAATGCCTGTAAATATCCTGCAAATGCCTGCAATTTTATGCCAAATTACTGCTTTTTTGTGTCGAGCGTACATTTGCCTGTTGAGGCAGGTTATGGCTGTTCTTGAGTAGTAGCAAGCAATGTTTTTGTCCGTACAAACCTGACTTTTACACGCAGAAACAAAAACAATGCACCCTTATGAATGGGGAATCCTAGGTGTCAAGTAGCTGGATTTTTACCCGCTCTTCGGCTGTGCCGATCGCTCACATTGCTCCTGCTGTTGTGGCGGTTTTGTGGAGGTGATCGACGCCGGAAAAGTCACATCCGAAGTTGTGGCAGTTGTGGGCTCGGCAGAATTTGCAGAGTTCGATCAGCTTATGGCTAGCTGTCCCGCTCTTTGTCTCTGACCCAGCTTTGCCAGTCTACTTTTGAGTTGATCGAGCGTAGCAATATCGTTACTAGCGTCCCCGGCGACGCTGTTACCCATGAACGTGTATCCGAACTCATCCAAACTACCTCATGCCAGACTTAAGAAAAATAAGAGGAACTGGGAGCAAGTCTAATGAACTGGAAAAAGTACGTTGTAGTGTGTGGGTTGCTGCTGACTGTAGGTTGTCTAGGGGAACCGGGTCAGCCAATTTCAATTTCACAAGAGCAATTCGGTGACGATTGGCCCTTAACAGTGCCGCGTGGGAAATTGGATTGTATGTTTACTGGTAACTTTCATGCAGAGAGCGTAGAAGTTATTTATTTTATTGCACCAGATGGCAAAGAATATTTGCTCAAGGGTTCGCCGATGCGCTCAGAAAAAATTCTTCTTCCGATTGATCCCATCCACAAGCCTGACCCCACCAATCCCCGAGCTAAAAAAAATCTTGATGTATTAATTGAGGCAGGATTCCAGGTATGTCCCTACTAGCAAAATTGCCTACCAAAACTATTGGATTAAATAAGCGCCCGCTAGCAATCGCTCGGCGCGCTCAAATCGAACTATAGCAGTCCTAAATCAGTCGCAAAATCGATCGCAACCAGAATTCTTGCAGTGTAAGCATCTTGCTCGCGTATATTTTTTCAAATCATTTAGGATTGCTATATGTGCAACGCCTCAAAAGCAGTTTTCTATCCCGCTTCCCAGCTACCTCGCTCACCCACTAATAACTGCTGTATTATTTCTGCCAGCCTCCCCTAGTCTTTTATTCAGAAGCTCAACTAAAGATACCAGTCATCAAGAATATCTATATAAGCAAGAACAGGATCTCGGTATTTCCAATGGTTACGGAGTATTTGCTGTAAGAGTTTTCTGTCTAAAGCTGCATAAGCAGCATCCAGTAACTCAAAAGCATGGTGATTCCATTCCTCAGTGTTTAGTGCCCACAAATCTTTACCAAATTTAAGCGCGGTACCAGGAAACCCTGCATTCAAAGCCTCCTTAGCCTCATTAAGTTTTTCACTTTTGAGATGCCCTGAAAGTGGGCGATAGAGCTCCTCAGGAATTACAATTCCCATTTCATCCCAGGTTTCGGCAGTTATTATTCGCTCTTGCTCTGTTGTTGTCAAATCATATTTGTTACTGTATTGCTGTAATTCTTCGCTAAGTTGATTCAATTTACTGATTCGTTCTCTTGCATCATCGGAATCTTCTAGACCATATTGGATGTCTTGCAATATATCTTCATGTACCATATCCAAAGCGTTCTGTACTGCATCAAATAGAGTAGTTCCATCTTGGGAGAGAGCATAAGCATCGTTTTGGTAGTAATGACTAACACAACTGGGAAGAGAATTGGGATCATCAAAATAATAGCCCCAGTGCAGCCCATCTACGTGACCTTGCAAAACAGTGAAGAATTCCGGTGGATCTCGATAGTAACGCCAATGCAGATCGAAGCTCAATTTAGGCTCCTTGCCGTCGAACCTTCCACCAAGAAACTCGAAGGGACCAACTAAGTTGATATCAAGAGGCTCAATCAACGCCTCCAGAGGATTCTCAGGGTTTAAGTGACAAGCGAATTCCCAGAATTGAAAAAAGTCCTCTGGAAAAGCTATACTGTAGCGTTCTTGTAGTGCTTTTTTGCGTTGTTCCATATGACCAATGACTAATGAGCAGCTCAAAAACTAAAGACGGTCTGAATTATTCCGACGTAGATAGTATCGTTGCTACTATTGTGTTCCGGATTGATAATCACCAAGATACCTGAAGTTATGCCGATATTATCAGTGGCAGGAAAAGTAAAAGTCCCTACAGACCGATCGCCCACGACGGAACTCATAGAATTAAACAGGCGAGTGGCTACCAATCTGGCATCGTATCTTCAGCTATTGAGGAGGATTTTGTGGTGGCAATCGACGCGGGTCTTTCTTGCATCGGTCGATATTGTGGCGATAGTTGGCGAGACGCAATTTGAAGAGTTTAAGCAGCTAAAAGGTGAGGGGCGCTCTCATAAAAACGTATAAAAACTCATAAAAACGTATATTGCTGAAAGTTTGCCTAGGTCTGCCGCTCTTGGATTTTCCTTGCTGACCACGGAGAAACCAGGAGGGATCGGCTTGGCAGGTAGCCCGATCGCCCCTGGTTAATTCCCCGGTAAATCAATAGGAAATAAGGAAGCCACCACTTCTATAAACGGATAGGCGGGGAAACTCCAATTTCCCCATTTAGGACTGGAAACTATTATGTTTCCCTCAGCCTATTCATATATTTTCAGGTTTGGCAGTTGTCTGATCGTCTCTGGAATTTCGGTAATCTGATTGTTACTGAGATTAAGCGATTCCAGGTTGGACAGTTGCCCGAGCACCTCTACGATGGCTCTAATTTGATCGTCGCCGAGGTCAAGCTTTGTCAGATTTGACAGTTATCCGATTGCCTCTCCTCTTGAGGTAATTTGGCTTATTACCGAGGTCAAGCTCTCTTACATTGGACAGTTGCCCCAGCACCTCTTCTGGGTCGGTAATAGGATTGTCACGGAGGTCAAGCTTTGTCAGATTGGACAGATAGCCGAAATGCTCTGAGATGGAAGTAATCTGATTTTCACTGAGGTCAAGCTCTACCAGATGTATGCATTCGGCAATTTCCGGTGGCAAATCTTCCAACTCCAACCCCGATAAATCCAGTTTAATCAAATTTTCATTGGCAGCCCACTCAATTCGTTGTAATGCTTCCTCTCGCGTCATGTCCCTTATCTCTCAGTAAGTATTCATTTTATTATGACCATAACTTTTGCCTGTGGGAAAAAACGCCAGGAATCAGGAAACGGCAACAATAGAACCTAGTAATGCCATTTCCACCATTTTAGGCTAGTGATAAATATGTTCGAGGAAGGCAATCTGCACTTTCCCCGCCTACGACTCGAAACGGGTACGGCTAGGCCAGGATATAGAAATTTCTGATTTTTAGTTCACTCTCTAACTTTTAGAAGTGGGGTGTCATTTTTAGGCAACGGTGCATAAAGCATCTTGGTAGACAAACCAGCTCCAACAATCTAGCTTTGAGACACAGGCTAGAGAGTTGGGGTAGGGCTAAAAGTAGCCTAACTTAGGGGATTACAATATTGAGTATAAAATTTATACCGTGGTAACTAGATATTATTTTTTATTATTTTTGGTTGTCTAGCCCTTGTCTAAGAATCGCTGGCAACTATATCATCCATCTTCTCTAAAGCCTTAATAGCAGCTATCAGAGAAGTTTGAGCTTTTAAAGCAACTCTGGTTACTTTAGGCGGGGTATAACTATCAGGTTCTGCTGCTTTTGCCAGCCGTGCGTTTATTGCGTACAGAGCAGCAATGTCTTTTTTTAACTGAGAGTTCTGGAGTCTAACAGACTCAGTACCCTCAACCGCTTTATCTGTAACTCGTGGTTGTAGGGGAGTATTTAATGCCTCTGCAATCTCCTCATCCTGATCGCAAGTTTGAAAGTAGAAGTCGAGAATGGTAAGTAAATCGCCTGGTCCGTTAGAGCCTTCGTCTTGGAGAATTTCGGGAGGAATTAGGATCGGATTTCTCCGTAAACCGAGTGTTTTCAACTTTTTCATATCACGAATTGCCTTTGGGATCTTAGTAATCTTATTGTTATCGAGGAAAAGCTCTATCAGATTCAACAATTGCCCTAACGCCTCTGGGATAGAAGTAATCTCATTCTCCCCTAGGGAAAGTTGTGTCAGATTCGACAGTTGCCCGAGTTCCTTTGGAATGGAGGTAATCTTATTACAACGGAGGCTAAGCGTTGTCAAATTAGACAGTTGTCCAAGTGCCTCTGGGATAGAAGTAATCTTATTGTGACCGAGGTTAAGCGTTGTCAAATTAGACAGTTGTCCAAGTGCCTCTGGGATAGAGGTAATCTTATTTTTATACAGGTAAAGTTGTGTTAGATTCGACAGTTGCCCAACCGCTTCTGGGATGGAGGTAATCTCATTTTCTCCTAGGGAAAGTTGTGTCAGATTCGACAGTTGCCCGAGTTCCTTTGGAATGGATGTAATCTTATTGCTAGCGAGGTAAAGGTGTGTCAGATTCGACAGTTGCCCTAACGTCTTTGGGATAAATGTGATGTCATTGTCATGAAGGTCAAGCCATCTCAGATTCGACAAGTGCCCAACAACCTCTGGGATGGACGTAATTTTATTATCCCCGAGATAAAGTTCTGTCAAATTCAACAGTTGCCCGACCGCCTCTGGGATAGAGGTAAATTTATTTTTATAGAGGTAAAGGTGTGTCAGATTCGACAGTTGCCCGACCGTTTCTGGAATGGAAGTAAATTTATTTTTATAGAGGTAAAGGTGTGTCAGATTCGACAGTTGCCCGACCGTTTCTGGAATGGAAGTAATCTTATTCTCTTCAAGGTAAAGTCCTATCAGATTTGACAGTTGTCGGACTACCTCTGGGATGGAGGTAATCTTATTATTACTGAGGCAAAGGTGTGTCAGATTCGACAGTTGTCCGATCACCTCTGAAATAGAGGTAATCTCATTGCTACTGAGAGTAAGACTTGTCAACTGCGACAGTTGCCCAAGCGCCTCTGGGATAGAGGTAATCTTATTGTTATCGAGATTAAGGTGTGTTAAATTCGACAGTTGTCCAATCACCTCTAGAATGGAGGTAATCTCATTGTCATTAAGCCAAAGCTTTGTCAGGTTCGACAGTTGCCCAAGTGCCTCTGGGATGGAGGTAATCTTATTGTTACCGAGATTAAGCTCTGTCAAATTTGACAGTTGCCCAAGTGCTTCTGGGATTTGGGTAAGCGTATTATAACCAAGGTCAAGCTTTGTCAGATTCGACAGTTGCCCAAGTGCTTCTGGAATGAAAGTAATTTTGTTGCTACGGAGGGAAAGCTTTGTCAGATTCGACAGTTGCCCAAGTACCTTCGGGATTTGGGTAATCTTAGTGTAACCAAGGTTAAGCTCTGCCAGATGCCTACACTTGACAATTTCCGGCGGAAATTCTTTCAAATCTAGTCCCGACAAATCCAGTTGCATCAATTTTTCCTTAGCGACTAGCTTAATTCGTCGCACTGCTTCCTCTCGCGTCATATCGTTTGCCTCTCAGTAACATTTATTTTATTGTGATCGGAATTTAGCTTGTTGGAAAAGCGCTATTTCCCAGCCTAAAGCTTGTAACCCTTACTGCTACAGCAGGATATCGGCTTATTTTGACCCAGGGTTTAAAAGCACCACACCTAGGCGGGGATAACCCCAATTTTCCCACTCACTCCAAAACCTTGTTATAGGCGGGGATAATCCACTTTAAGTGTTGTGGGTTTTGTTCGTTATCCCTGATTCTAAAAAAAATCAAACATTTATAGCAGTTATTAATCACTTTAAGTCGCGATTAATTCTTTGAATCGGTCGGACATAATTTGTATTAGCTCTGACCCAGTAGCGAGTTCGACCGAATGAATGGCTTCCCACCCATAGCCAAGGTTTTCCCCGTCGGTCAAGAAAAATTCCAACAGCATCAAATCTTTCTCCAGTGGGCATAATCCTATCAACAGGCAAATCAATCATATCCATTCGATTACTTTGACCAGTCCTATCTTGCCAGCGAACATTCAAACCTTCTGGATCTACGACTTCCCACACCCAAGGCATGACTCCACTCTTTCCATTGACAATGTGGTAGTCTCCATTTTTGTCAGCCTCTGGATATGTGTTGGGATTTTGAACTTGGAGCAACGGAGTAGCAACGCTTTCACCACAAAAAGAAGGTAATAAAACCCCGGCAGTGAAGATTAGACCTATCAAAAGATTTTTGAACATAAAAACTATATACCTCACATGACCAAAAAACCCTATACACCTGAAGGTTTAACGTAAAAAAGCTAGACCCGCAACCGCTCCAACCTTACCAACACTCCCACCGCTCCGACCGTGCCACCCCTGCGAGTGTTACCAGTTTTTAAAAAAGTGTCAGGTTGCAAGGTGCAAGTGTGACGCAAAAAAGCTAGACCGCCCCCCACTCCGACCGAGGCAAGCACATTAAACACTACTTGCCCCGCCTAAGCCCTGTAACCCTTGCAGCTAAATCAGGATAGGCTCATTACTTGACCGACGTTGCAACGATCACAGACTCTCTCGCCCTTAAGACACCGTATTAGGGTCTGCTCTTAACCTGCTTTCATACCAACTGTTTAGCCGATTGCAAAGCGCGGGCCCGACAACAGCAATTTATGCAACTGTCAAGGCTGACATAACGGCTGCTACGCTGCCAATTTTTTCGCACTTCTGAAATTTGATTTTTAATTCAACTTACCAAGCCACAACTTGACTATTAATTCAATCCAGTCTTTGTTAAAAACGCTAAAAAATTAGCTAATTTTTGTGTGGTCTAAAGTCAGGCATTTGCAGTATAAAGTCAGGCATTTGCAGTACAAAATCAGATATTTGCAGGTATTTGCAGGGGCTGCATTTTACCTGCATTTGCCTGAAAATATCCTGCAAACACCTGCAATTTCCTGTCAAATTACTGCCTTTTTGTGCTGTTCGTGTCTTGACCTGTTGGGACTGGTTATGGCTGTTCTTTGTTAGTAGCAAGCAATGTTTTTGTCCGTACAAAGCTTTATTTATTACTTTTAAATAAAAACAATGCACCTCCCATAAATAGAGATTACTGCCTGTACTCATCAGGTGGAGAACTATAACGAGCATTGATAGTTGGGAGTCGATCGGCTGCTGTAAACCAAGCGGTCGTTCCCTCACGACTGCTGTAAACCAAGCCCGCCGTTTCCTCACGACTGCTGTAAACCAAGCGGTCGTTCCCTCACGGCTACTGTAAACCGAGTGCGTAGGAGGTCACGGAGCTTCAAGCACAAGATTGAATTAAAGCGGAGGGAGCGAATAATTCGCAATCCTTTATCCGACCTTCGTAATTATTCGGTTATTCGGCCTCTCACGACTGAGAATAATTTGCGAGCGAATAAAAGAAACAGCTTTCCTTTATTTCAAACATCCGACGATCGAGGAAATGTTAATGACGAAGGTCGAGCGCTCGAAAAGCGGGTTATGCCTTGACTTTTACAGTTGCCAACACGATAGCCATCGACTGTAAGTAGCGATCGATCGCAACGCAGGAATTTACCGTAATAAGTCAGGTATTTGCTGTACACAAGAGCGTGAGAATGCAGGCATTTGCAGGAACTGCACTCTACCTGTTTTTACCCCAAAATGTCCGGCAAGAGCCTGCTTTTTCCTGTCCCTTTACTGCTTTTTTGTGCAGAAAGTGCCAATTCCTGTTGGGACTGGTTATGGCGGTTCTCTCTCGGTAGCAAGCAATGGTTTTGTCCGTACAAAGCTTTATTTATTCCTTTTAAATAAAAACAATGCACCTCATAATTGCCGAATCCTAGCCGCCAAGTCAGGTTTAAGACTTTCTTAAGCTGTAATGACAAATGTAGCTAACTGTCATACAAATTAAGCTGAATATTATACAGCTATAAGAAATGAGAGGGAGAAAGGAGCTGACAACGCCCTCGCCTGTCGAGCAAACACTTTAAAAAGCAAATGGATAGATTGTCAATTATTGAGTAGCACTCGCAACCCGTTATCCTCAAATGGCGGGGGTCACTTTACGCTCCTCGTTTGCTATTTTGGGGTGAAGTTGAAAGTAGTTATAAATTTATAAAATGAGATAAACTCAACTATTATCATGGCTATGAAGCTCAATAAATTTCCTCAACAGCCGCAAAATCCGAGACTTTCGAGTCGGCTGGAACTGAGATTGTCTGACTCAGACTACAATCAAATCAAAGCAAGAGCAGAGCAAGTCAATTTGAGCATGAGCGACTTCATGCGCCGTGCAGCTTTGAGGAGAACCATGCCGCGCCCTCTAGCTGCATTTGACTTAAAAGCCTATCAAGTTTTATGCAAGATTGATGCCCAATTGAGAATTGCCGGAAATAACCTCAATCAAATTTCTAAAGCTTGCAATAGTTCTGTGGCATTGGGAGAACCAGTGGTTGTCAATACAGGACTCTTAGAAAGCGTACAGCAACTCATTCGAGAGAACGGGAATGCAATTAAAACAATAGTTGCAAACCTCGCCAAATCTACAGTACGCTAATTATTAACAAGGCTCGGCTTTACCGCCTGAGCAATCGATTCTGTGCAACTGACGGCTTTTCGGTTATGATTGGCAAACAAATTAAAGGTACAGGCTTTCGGGGCTGTCTGAACTACGTGCTGGGCAAAAAAGACGCCGCTCTAATTGGCGGTACTATGTGCGGACAAACTCCTGAAGAACTGGCTGCTGAATTTGCGATCGCCCGACAACTAAGACCTAACCTGAAAGTAGCAGTTTTTCACGCCACTTTATCTGTTGATAGCACCGAAAAACTAGAAGATTCTGAAGAAAATGACCAACGCTGGCTGGCGATTGCAGCCAACTACATGAAAGCGATGGAATTTGACAACAACCAGTACGCAGTTGTCAAGCACAGCGATACAGAACACGACCACATCCACATCGTCGCCAGTCGCATTTGCCTAGATGGAGGTGTTGTTGACGATAGCTGGGATTATTACAAAAGCCAAGAAACTATTCGCCAGCTCGAACGGAGTTACAACCTGGAAAGTGTTACACCCAGTTGGGAAACAGACAAGCGAGCTCAGACTACAGGAGAACACAGGCAATTAAAAAGCAAGGGAAACAAGAGCGTCAGGGTGCAATTGCAAGACCTAATTGATGAAGTCACCCAAGACAACCCAAGTATGCCAGAATTTGTTGAGCGGTTGCAGCAACAAGCCGTAGAGGTGCAAGTCGGATTGACTCGAACTGGCTTCAGTAAAGGCATTTCTTACAATTTAGATGGGGTCGCTTTAAGTGGCACTCAATTGGGTAAAGCCTACACTTTTTGTGGATTGCAGAAACATCGAGGCGTTAGCTATGACCAAGGGCGAGATAACGCCCTAATTGAGGCTTTAATGCAGCCACAACACTTAGCGAACGCCCCTAGCGAGGCAGAGGAAAATGAGCTAGAGTTGTCACAATCTGAGCTAGAAACAACCGAACCTGCAACTCCTGCAACAGCAAATGAGTTAGAGTTACAATTATCAATCCTGCCTGAACGTGATGAAACTCAGTGGCAAAAAGTGCGATCGCATCTAGCAGTCGAGTACAGTTTACCTTTAGAATTGCTTGAAAAATTGCACTCTCATTCTTGGTTGTATGCCGCCTCTGAAAAGGCTGTCTTTACGGCACGGACGCTTGAGGGGGAAGCCCGGTTCGCTTTTGTTCTCGATGAAAGAGGCAACTTTACTACAACCCAACCCCTGTCATCTGAAGCTGCTTTCTGGGTAGCAACTACTGGAGAAATTGAGCGAGCTGTGATTGCGTGTAACCCAATAGAAGCCCTTTCAATTTTGCTTATTGAACAGGAAAATAACCAGGATAACTCTACAACACCACCACCCACAATTTACCTAGGAATTGAACGAGCTTCACAACTGCCTATAGAATTCTTACAAGAACTGGATAGCGTTATTATAGCGATCGCCGAAAATTCTCAGCTCGCTCGAAATGCGCTTGCGCTGCTACCGAATGCAGAACTTGTTAATCCACAGTCAAGTTGGAATGATATCTGGATACAATTAATTGAGCAAGAAGAGCAAAATATTCAACCAAATAACCAACCTTATAAACAGCGCATCCAAGACATCGAACTGGATTAATTGTTGCTACCTTAAATTTGTCTAGAATTTAAACAAAGTGCTTAGGTTCATAAAATCAATCAATATGTTTGATAAAACCTGTTGATCAATACTTCGGACAGTTTTTTAACGGCCCTGTAAGTCGAGGGCGAGGAAGCCCTGCCATTTTTTACGCATTTTCTGAAACGAGTGCGCGCTTACTTAAACCTTGAAAAAATAGTCCAGCATATAGCCAGTAAGGGTTTCGGAGACTCGACTAGATCTAAAACTGTCCTCCGTATTGCTTATGGGACAAGGATTATGTCTCACCACTACTTCCGTATCACTACCAAGCATCATAACTTGGCTGTACAATAAAGGGTTCTAGCCGTGGGTCGCCCGTATTCTTAGCCTCAAACGCTAAGGATAATGACTACACTTATTACCTAGCAAAGCTTTTAGGCTAGCGGACAGGTCTGTTTAGCAGACCAAGTAAGGAAAAACTATAAATATGGAAAAAAACTATACATTTCAATTCAATCCTTCCACTGCCTTAGAAGCCCTGAAAGCTGGTAAATACGACCCGCTTAACTTCTACGAAGCGCGTTTAGACCTGTTTAACCTCTCGGTAATGGCAGACTATGACCAACTCATTTGCCTACCCACCTTAACTGCTATCGACAAATACTGGTATCAGATTGAAACAGCCCGAAAAGTCCTCAGACAAATGGGTGGACGGGCATTACTAGCGGATGAAGTTGGATTGGGTAAAACCATTGAAGCGGGACTAATCATCGCCGAATACTTAGCTAGGGGGATGGTAAAGTCCATCCTAGTGTTAACTCCGGCATCCCTAGTTTCCCAGTGGCAATCAGAGTTAAGTGACAAATTTAATATCGCTACTATCACCACAGATAACCGTGACCCACAACAACCGATAGACGAATTTTGGACAAATAATCCGCGAATTATCGCTTCATTAAACACGGCTAAGTCTGCTAAACATTATCTTCACGTCACCAGTCGTACTTGGGATTTGGTTGTTGTCGATGAGGCACACCATCTAAAAAATCGCAGTACCCTCAACTGGAAACTGGTCAACGCCCTCAATAAGCGGTTTATCCTCATGCTTACTGCTACACCAGTGCAGAACTCCCTTGTGGAACTGTTTAATCTGCTAACCCTCCTCAAACCGGGACTGCTACAAACAGAAGCCGCTTTTAAAAAAGAATACGTCAATTCCAAGAATGGACGAGTCCCTAAAAATCCCGAAAAGTTACGCACTCTGATGCGGGAAGTTATGGTACGAAATACCCGCGCCCTAGTAGATGTCAAACTGCCCAAACGCTTCGCCACCACAATTACCGTTACCCCGGCAGCCGGAGAGGAGAAACTTTACCAAGACTTGAGCAAGTATCTACGTTCTTCAGAGGACAAACTAGACAGACTCTCCCGTACTAATTTGCTAATGCGAGCGGGTTCATCCCCTAATGCTTTAGCTGACTCCCTCAAGCAACTGACTATCCGCCTACCCGATGAAGAACTGAAGTCTTTAGCTGCACGAGCATCCCAAGTCAAGCAGGTCGAGAAAGCAAAAACCTTAGTAGAGATGCTCTCCAAATCTCGCCAGAAAACCTTAGTTTTCACAACCCATAAAGCAACTAGCACCTATTTAGCTAAAACGCTGCAAGCGGAAAATATCCCCTTTGCAGAATTTACTGGCGGAATGTCCCTTAAACAGAAAGATGAGGCTATAGCCGCATTTCGGGATAATGTTTCTGTACTCTTAGCATCGGAAACAGGGGGAGAAGGACGTAACATCCAGTTTGCTAATGCGATCGTTAATTATGACCTGCCCTGGAACCCAATGAAAATTGAACAGCGCATTGGTCGTATCCACCGCATCGGACAAACCCAGGATGTTTTTATTTTTAACTTCTGTCTCAAAGGCAGTATCGAAGAGTATATTCTGCGGATACTGCACGACAAAATTAATATGTTTGAACTGGTAGTCGGAGAAATTGAAACAATTTTAGGCAATGTGGATGATGAATTTGACTTTAGTGAAGTTGTCATGGATATCTGGCTTAAGCATCAAGTTAAACCCGAATTAGATCAAGCCTTTGAGCAATTGGCAGATAATTTGTTGAAAGCCCAAAAACAATATGAGCAAATTCAAGAACTGGATGAACAGATTTTTGGCGAAGATTTTGAAGCTTGAAAAATTGATTTGATTAAATATGTTATCAGACCCAATAATTACTACTTTAGAAAAAATTGTAGCTCTCCATGACGGAATAGCTGAACCGGCTGGGGAACACGTTTTAAATGCGCTGTTAAATGAAAACATAGCCTCGTTACTTTCTCTACCAGAAGAAGTAACTTTTACAACTATCACTGATGTACCTCAAAGTGTTTTTGTTACTTATCATTCAGAAGTATTAAATAAATTATCTGAACTATTAGCTGTCAAAGGGCAGATTAGTGCCTTGGGTGTAAAATTTGATGGCTATCTAAAAGCTACGGGATTTGACAAAAGCATACCAGAGAGATTCAAACCTCAAAATGGGTTAATTCGTTTTGTAGATGCTAAACCATCAACCACTCGCTACATTTTATGTAATGTGGCTTACACAGCGAATGCCGAAGAAAAAAGGATTGGTCTAGTTTCGTTTATTATCAATGAAATAACAGGAGTAACACCAGTACAAATTGGGGATGCTTTATTTTGGGAGTCTGACAGAATGGATGTGGATAATCAAGAAACACCATTTTCTATTCCTTTTGATGAGTTGTTGAAGTTAATCGAACATCAAAGTGGAATATTGATTGGAAAATCTTTAGATAATTGGCAGGCTAAATTAACAAGAGCAAGAGCTAGGGATGAAGAAAGACTAAAGGATTATTACAACACGATTAGCTCTGGGATTCGCCACAAGATTGAATTAAAAAATTTGATTGGTGATGAATTAGACAAAGAATTAGCTCGAATTGAAGCTACTAATAGAGAGCTAGATCGAAAATTGTTAGATATCCAAGAGCGTTATGCAATGAGTGTAGAAGCTTGGTTGCACAGTGCAATGATTATCCATCTACCTACAGTACATATTCAATGTGAGTTGCAAAGAAAGAAAACGAAACGGACTGTAACAATAGTTTGGAATCCGTTCACTAAAATTATTGAACCTCTTTGCTGTGAATTATCAGGAGAACCTGTTTACGATTTCTATTTAGATGATCTATCAGCTAAAATTATCTCCCCGACAGTTTGGACTAGATAGGGGTATAGCCGAGATACGGGCTTTCCGAGGACACGACGTAAAGTTTTGTAACAATGCCGCTTTTCAATGTCCCTTCCGCCTAAAGAAGCTGCCAACACTCAGTCAGCTAGAGCAGAGTAGTAATACTACTCTGCCCTCGTACAGACCCAAAAAGCGGAAATCTTTTACTGCTAAACATTTCAGGCTTTGCTACTTCAAGTCATTTTGTCTTATATTTACAAAACTTTACGTCATGTCCTATTTTGCAGGTATCTCGGCTGTACCCCAAAGGTGCGTCCAGGTTTTGAGTTGAGTGACCAAACGAAAAGATACGCTTGCTGTAATTCAATCCAGATGCAACAACTTGACTATTAATTCAATTCAGATGCAGCAACTTGACTATTAATTCAATTTAGATGCAGCAACTTGATTCTTAATTCAACTTAGATACTGTAACTTGACTATTAAATCAATTCGGATTTTGTTAAAAGGGCTAAAAATTAGCTAATTGTTGCGTCAGCTAAAGTCAGGCAAGTGCAGTATAAAGTCAGGCAAGTGCAGTATAAAGTCAGGCAAGTGCAGTATAAAGTCAGGGGTTTGCAGGGGGTGCACTTTACCTGCAAATACCTGAAAATATCCTGCAAATGCCTGACTTTTTCGGTCAAATTGCTGCTTTTTTGTGCTGTTCGTGCCTTTGCTTGTTGAGGCTGGTTATGGCTGTCCTCTCTCAGTAGCAAGCAATGTTTTTGTCCGTACAAAGCTTTATTTATTACTTTTAAAGAAAAACGATGCACCCTTATGAATGGGGCATCCTAGATGTCAAGGCGATCGCGCTCTTGCTGACTATCGGACGAACGATTCCCTCGCGATCCTCGACATCAGCCGGCTGCTTCGCTTGCAAACAGGATAGCGGGCGCGCGATCGCGTCGGGCATTCGCCACCAATGCCGAACTGCACCAACTGGCTTGTGTCGTGCCCGGCAATGCTCCTTCGTAAAGGCGGCTGTCGTGTACACGGGGTGAAATGAGCAGTCGTACAGAAACTTACGCTAAGAAATTGATTAACCGTTTTGAATATTGCGATCGCCTCTTATAAACCTGTACCAATTGATCTGTCTGAAATTTAAAAGCCTCAAATTCTTACTGTGGCGTACAAAAAAGCTGTACCAAAAAACCTATGCTCTAATTGGTACAGTTTAATATTCAATTCTTTAAGTTTTTGATAGACAAAAAGAGTAGTTGCCAGAATGCTTATCCAGTAACACTTTCAGCCTTAACGTAAGTTTCTGTACGACTGCTCATTTACCCCCTTTAAGTGATAGTTCACTTGCGTTTACCATTCAAGAACTCCCCTTTGCTCCTAACCAGTTTGGGCTGCCAGTTTCGGCTACGTTCGTGGTCTGCACTCCGTCCTTTCATTGCTTACTCGGTACGTGACCGGACTCGCTTAAGAGTCTTTTACGTAGAGGTAGAGGGTGTGAATCCTCTAGGGAAGTAGGCTTCCCATACTAAACGACCAGTTCAGGTCGCGCTTAACTACTGGATTCCCTGGACTCTTGCCGATATTGGAAAAAGATTCGGCGGGAATGAACTCCAGTGGAGTCGGGAGTTTTGGTCTGTGTCCCGCTCAAGACTAAGTTACTTTTCTAGGCTCTGTTTTCACCATCGGAACTCCCCATTAACGCCAGTGTCACCTCACATTAGATGTCTGATTGCGTCCAGTTAAGAGCTTCACTCTCCGAGAATCGAGCTTGGTCGGTGTGGGCAGATAGGGAGTCATACCTGAGTCTGGCAGAAGGGACTTGCACCCTTAGTTAGAGTCGATGTCCACATTGCTGTGATGCACCTCTCCTTCAGAACCGGACGTGCGACTTTCACCGCATCCGGCTCCTAGCAACCTGTGGGTATTCCCCCATTCATAAGCCCTTTTCAGGTATTGACTTCCACCAACCACCGTCTTGAATCTTTCTGAACATTTGGAGTTTTGTATTCCCCTTTAGACTGGACAGTTACAGCCTCAGTTCTTCCGATTTGTTCGCATGACCGGCGTTTTCCATTATTTTGGCTTATGTTCCGTCTAACTCTTTCTTAGCCTTTTTCCGGGCTTGGGAGCCTGCCCTTTTACTTCGATACATCCTGGTAGCAATCCCTTTGCTATTATCTACTTGAGGGCAGATTTCAGAACGTTCGTCTAAGCATGGTCTAATCCATCGCTAGATTTCTCGGTTGCCGGGGGCAGTTTTATCTTCCCCCATCCTACCCGTCATCTTCCGTTAGAAGCTTAATCATGGCTCCCCACATAGGTTGTCAATCCTATGAAGTTGATGACGTTTTTCCTCGTTCCGTTCCTTAGATTGTTTTGATACATTAGGTGTCACCATTTCGTCTACCCTCAGCCCTTGGTTATGCAGCTAATGTCTGAAGTCGCTGCGGGTTTTTATTCAGGATAAAGTCGAGATTTTACAGATTCTCGCTTCTCTCTAAGACGTTTTTCTAGGTGCTTCACATTAAGTTCACCATAGTATCCCCCTATTAGCGCCAGTGTGCTTGATCTGCTTCGGCTCTGGTTGCGCCCTGTCTCCAGCTTCACTCTGGTGATTATCCTCGGTGTGGACAGATAAGGAGTCACTTCTAACCTTGAAGGGAGGGGCTTACACCCTCATCCAAGGAACAGTTATAAGATTTCAAGGTGTTACCTTGACGTTCTCACCGCAGCTTATGAATTAGGCTGCGAACGAGTCGCACTCAGACCGAGAGTTCAGCCTCGTGGCTGGAAACGTTATGTGTCGGGTTTTCACCGTGATTCACGCTTCAACGAATCGCACTCTTCCTGCCTTTACACTAAGCGAGCTAGTGATTAAGATTGACAAAAACACAAAAGGGGTGGCTATGTTCGATCGCGCTCAATGGTTTTTGGCTGGTATGTCGATCGCACTTTCGGTTCAGTTAAGTCAGCCAGTGGCAGCAGCCGTACCCGTTGGTAAGGCTGTACAAAGAGCACAAACTAACAGTAGGGATGCTGCCCAAAAAGTATATAGAGAAGCAGAGAAACTCTACGAACAAGGAACACCAGAATCTTTAAGAGGTGCGATCGTCAAATATGAAGAAGCATTAAAACTGTATCGAAAAGCGGGCAATCGCAGTCGAGAAGCCCTCACCCTCCACAACATGGGTGGAGTCTACTTAAATTTGGGAGAACAACAGAAGGCGCTAGAGTATTACAGCCAGTCCCTTCCCCTGAAACGAACCCTTGGTGATCGCGGTGGGGAAGCTACCATCCTCTACATCATCGGCGGAATCTACTTAAATTTTGGAGAAAAAGAAAAAGCGCTAGATTATTACAACCAGTCCCTGTCGCTGTTTCGGGCAGTAGGCAGTCCTCACTGGGAAACCCTTGCTCTTAACAGCATTGGCTTAGTTTACTCAGATTTGGGAGAAAAAAAGAAAGCGCTAGAGTATTACAGACAGTCCCTGTCGCTGTTTCGGGCAATCAAGGATCAGCATGGTGAAGCCACCATCCTGAACAACATCGGCAGAGTCTACTCAGATTTGGGAGAAAAACAGAAAGCGCTAGACTATTACAACCAGTCCCTTCCCTTGAGACGGGCAGTAGAAGATCGCGGTGGAGAAGCTGTTACCCTTTCCAGCATGGCTTTTGTCAAACGATCGCTAGGCAATTTTACCGGAGCTCTCACTGATATTGAAGCCTCTCTCAAATTAATTGAAAATCTCCGCCGTAAAATAGCCACCCCAGAAAGTCGCAGCTCATACTTTGCCACAGTGCAGGACTACTACAAATTTTACATCGACCTGTTAATGCAACTGCACAAAACTAATCCTAACTCCGGTTATGATATCAAAGCATCAGAAGCCAGAAAACGTGCTAGCAACCTCTAAAAAGCAACGCTTCGTAGTAGAAAGATGGTCGTTCGCGCACCTCGGTAACGTCTCGATCGCCCTTTGGTTTTGGGCAACGGTTTTGCGTTCCATCGGCGTGACAAATTAGGTGATTTTAGGTTTTGTTCTAATTGTCCGGGGATTCTAGTTAGTGTTGTTTTAATTCCGGTTAATCAGCTATATCAGGAAACGATAATTTTCAGTTTGCCCAATGTCTGAGCGCCTCTGGAATAGAAGTAATCTCATTGCCATAAAGGTCAAGCCATGTCAGATTCGACAGTTGTCCGAGTGCCTCTGGGATTAAGGTAATCTTATTGCCCCAGAGGGCAAGCTCTGTGAGATTCGACAGTTGCCCGAGCGCCCTTGGGATGGAGGTAATCTTATTGCTACCGAGGTAAAGCTGTTCGAGATTGGACAGTTGTTTGAGCGCTTCTGGAATGGAGGTAATTTCATTGTTATTGAGGTTAACCTTGGTCAGATTCGACAGTTTGCCGAGCGCATCTGGAATTTCGGTAATCTGATTATCACTGAGGTCAAGCTCTGTCAGATTGGATAGTTGCCCGATCGCCTCTGGGATAGAGGTAATCTTATTGAAACCGAGGTCAAGCTTTGTCAGATTCGACAGTTTGCTGATCGCCTCTGGGATGGAGGTAATCTGATTGAAGCTGAGCTCAAGGTGTGTCAGATTGGATAGTTGCCCGATCGCTTCTGGGATGGAGGTAATCGGATTTTTACGGAGGTCAAGCGATTCGAGATTGGACAGTTGCCCGATCACTTCTGGAATAGAGGTAATCTGATTGTAAATAAGGCTAAGTATTTTTAAGTTAGTTAATTGAAGAATAGGATCAGGAAACTCAGTTAACTTATTTCCAACCCATTCTTCTTCCTCCTCATCCCAGTTCCCAAGCAGCAAAGTCTCAACCTGCATACAATTGGCAATTTCTGGTGGCAATTCTTCCAGCTCCAACCCTGACAAATTCAGTTCAATCAATTCTTCCTCGATCGCCCGCTCAATGCGTCGCACTGCTTCCTCTCGGCTCATGTCCTTCACCAAACTAAAACCCTATCAGGGATTGAAACGGTTCAAGTATTAATTCTTGGCAGTCAAAAGGTGAGTTTCGCCGCAACCAAACTAAAACCCTATCAGGGATTGAAACACAAGCCTGTGCAATGCCCGCCGAGGTAATACTTCAAACTCGCGATCACCTGTTCCCCACACTTTGACAGTCTTGTCCCTACTGCCACTGACAATAGTCTTACCATCAGCGGCTATTGCTACGCAACGAACATGGTGTGAATGCCCCTGTAGCGTGCCCAAACACTCACCCGCCTCGATATCCCACACTTTGATAGTCTTGTCCCAACTGCCACTGACAACAGTTTTACTATCGGGGGCTATTGCTACGCAAAGAGGATAGTGTGAAGGCGGTCCGAGGAAGCATAAGTCCTGGCTCGTCTCGCAATCCCAAACTTTGATGGCGGCGCCGCTACAGGTACAAATACGAACTTTGCCATCCGGGCTCGTGGCTTCGGAATGAACATGGCCTGAAGCCCCCGGTATCGTGGTAAGGCACTCGCCCGTCACGACATCCCACACTTTGATAGTCTGATCCTCACTACCGCTGATAATGGTTTTACCATCCGGGGCTAGTGCTAAAAACTTAACGTACTCTGAATTCCACGGTAACGTGGCAAGGCACTCGCCCGCCCCGAGATTCCATACTTTGAGAGTCTGGCCCTCACTATGGCTGACAATAATCTTACCATTGGGGGCTATTGCTACGGAATTAACGGAGCGTGAATGCCCTTGTAGAGTCTGTAAACACTCGCCCGTCACGAGATTCCACACTTTGATAGTCTTGTCGTCACTGCCACTGACAATAGTGTTACCATCGGGAGCTATTGCTACGCAATTAACGGGGCGTGAATGCCCGTTGAAGGTGCGGAGACACTTAAAAAAGTGATAAGGATTGAATTCTTGTAAGGCAATTTTGACTTTCGTTTCTGTTTTTGTTAGCAGTAGCCAATATGCTCTCCACTTTACCCTCCCTGATTTATCCTGCAAGGCTTGAATTACCAAATCTAAGCCGGATTCGCCATAATTGAGAGCATTGTTTAGTGCGAGAATTCTTTGGGCTTCCGTTCCACTAGCCAAGCATCTCTTCACACCTTCTAACCCCCCTAAGACAGCAGCATAAGCGAAAGGTGAAGAATCGCCCCCCAATACAGCATCGCCTTCTCTTGGTTGATTGGAATTTTCTGCCATTGCATTTTTATGGTTGATAAGGTTTCATTTTTTTATTCTACTCGGCCGCTCGCATCAAAACTTGGAAACCCGATTGCAAGCAGAACCGACGCCAAATCCAGATAAATAAGTAAGGCGATAGTTGCTTTTAGCCATAGCCCTTGCCTCTCTTGTTGTCCAAGGTTTGACGCTTAGCAAATCGGGTTCAGTTTCCAGTTGCTTTAAATAAGAGCGATCGCCCGTTACAAAGGCGATCGCAATCGCCAGGAACTTACAACAGCTCAAAGGAGCCTGAACCACCTGCTTTTCAGTAAACCTAACCACAATCCAATTCCACTCTAAGAATAATTGATTGCGGCGCATATCGCTGTCAGCATCACAGCAGTGAGTGGGCTTCTTAGATTTGCCAGCATAAGGTTCATCAATCTCGACATCAATTCCGAGTCCAGATGGAGTGTGAATTACAGTAAAATCTGCTGAATAGCTCCTCTGAGATAACGGAATTTTAAACTCTGCTGCTTGGACAACTTCCTCGAAATATTGCTGTAAGTATTGCAAAAAGCGTTGTTCACTCACTCCTTGCCGAGCTTGAGATGTGCCATTAGGACTAACCCGAAGTGACATCAAATCCTTGAGCGATCGATTTCTGTGCTGTAAGTCAATTTTTACACTTGTAAAAACTGTCTGCAACCCTTCTTTTCCTAGCTTAAAACTAGAAAATTCCTGCTGTTTGTTGGATAACGTCTCTTGTTGGGATAATATCTCTGGTTGAGATAATCTTTTTTGTTGGGATATCTCTTGTTGGGATAACATCTCTTGTTGTTTGTACTCAAGAATCTGCTGCTTATAACTGGATAGCAGTTTTTGACGGGAACCAAACACATAACTATAAGCAGCCGCAATTAAACATGAATAAGCAGCTACTATCAACAGCATTTCCCACCACAGCCAACCCCAAGAAATAGCTAATAGCGGAAGTACGATCGCACCATAAAGCCAAAACACCCAAATTAACCACAGCAACTTGACAGGTAACACCACAGGTGGTTGAGGCGGAGTCAGCAAAACAACAGGTTGCTCGAATTGTTGAGTTTCTTGAAGTTGGGATGAGGTGGCACAACTAGAAGTTGCCTCCGGCAAAGGATATTGATGGCAGAACTGCATTACCACTTTTGGGTAAAAAACTATAGGATAATTCATAACTTTAAATACTCCTTTTTTTAAGAGCGCGGTCGCGCTATTTTTAAGAAAGTTTTTTGAATTGTATGCCAAAAATTACCCAGTCAAACTCACAAGATTTAACTCATTCTCAACCAGGTAGCAAAATTCAAAAGGACAAACAAAGCTCTCTTAAATCCGACGAGGTAACAATGGCTGCGCTTACTCAACTCGAAGAACGCCGCGATTATTATCACACCTGCATCAACGGAGGATACTAAGCATGAATTTAGCCACAGCGACGCTTGCTCAAAGTTCAATAACTGCGGCTCAAGTTTGGCATCAACTAGAATCTGCAGAAAGCTCAGAAGAAATCGACCAACTGCTGCAATCCCTTTGGCAAACCCAAGAAACCCAGGAACTCGCTGTTGATGCCCATGCCGACTTAGCCGACCAAATTGATGCCGAAATTGCAGGAATTACAGCGCGAATGCAGTATTTGATAGAACTGCACTCAAAAGCTATCAACAAACTCCAGGGGTGGAGAGAGCGCTTAGACAAAACCGTTCTCTACTTCAACGAGTGCGGCGTGTTAACTTCCGAAATTATTGGCAAACACCGCCGCATTACTGTTAAGGAAAATCCGCCTACCTGTGAAGTTTTGATTGACCCATCTCAACTATCAGAACCCTATCGCCGAGTCGAAACCAAAACCGTAATTTCTGCCGACAAAAAGGCGATTTCAGACGCTTGGAAACAAGGAATGCCTGTAGATGGCACTAGGGTTTTCCGCAAGCGCAAAGTGGTTTACAGCTTGCTTCCAGGTAACAATTTGCACTCTCTTCAAGCCAACCAGACGCTTGAGAGTCGTTCTTCGGAAAAAACGCACTCCAAAAAACGGCGTTAGCCATCTTTTCAGGTGTCAGAAATGCTTTGTTCTGACACCTGAATTATAGCTTTTCTCAGGGAAATGAGGTATATACCAAGGCTTGAAAACCTGGCATTCAGAGAAGGGACCTCATATTTGTGATAAAAGGTATATTAGATACCTCCGAAGTAGACAGCTTTGAATTAAAAGGTGAAACGCTTGTTTTGTTTGTAATAGCGACAACTTAACTTAGGTTTAGATCTATTACAAATTAATCCAGTATAGAGGGTTTTCAACTTGTTCTTCGGTGACGTTGAATAAGTTTGACGCTCTACCTTTAATAACCCCGTTAGCATCGAGATTCAAACCTCCCAATTGCTGACTTTTTTCACCTTCTCCAAAAGCAACGCGAGCAAGTGCATCGCTATCAGAGAAATAATCCCGTTGGCTTTCCATAGCCGTAGTTGTGCGGACTACTTTCATTTTTTTTCTCCACATTGGGATTGTCATTCTGATTGTAACACGCTACTTCTTTCTTCTAAACCCCTCCACTTGGAGGGGGTGAATATCACTCAGTAGCAGGAATTTGTGAAGGAACAACCTTGTCAAAATCTGGACTATTACTGTGCGTAAGTCCTAAAAATGTAAAAACTAGGATTCAGGAGCTAATCAATGAGCAGAAGAAAACTTACCCCAGAACATCGCTCCACAGAATGGGTAGCTGGGGAAGGACTAAAAATCCCAGTCTTTGATATGTCCTTGACTGACGGTAGAGCCAAGGGGCGGTACCAAGCTGAATCAGAAGTGCTGCGTAACTCCCTGCTTGAACTGCTTTTTGAACCTGAAGAATTAGCATCCCTAAGCATCGTTAAACCCGACCCAAATGATAGCAGCTTCGACCCTTTGAAAAACATCGATTTCGGAGATGGTATTACCAGAAGAGTAGCTTTCAGCTCAGGCAAAAATGTTTACTTTGCAGACATTGAACTCTCAACCAAACTGTTGAGCGTATTCAAAACTCAACCCGACCACGCCTGTCGCTACGGCTCACTGCTAGTTAGCAGTTGCAACCAAGGAGCCAAATTGTTAGATAGCTCCCTTGACGGCGAAACCTTGCGAGTCAAAATTGTTGATTCTCAAAGCGATGACGAGAGTGAAAAAGCGAAAGCTCATAAGTGGCAAACCGGAGACTGTCACGGTAAAATTTCACCGGCACTAGCCCAACAATTAGGAGGGAATTACAACCGACCTTTTCAATTCAGATTTGCCTGGATGCAGGAATGGGGACAAGAAGACTGCCACACTCCAGAAATTAGCTTTCTTGCCAAAGGAACGCTGTTGCCTGATGCTAATTTAACCTCCGACTTGGATTATGATATCATTATGGATCGCTCCTCTATCAAAGGAGTTGTTAAAGAGCAATTAGCTGAACTTATCCCCTGTGGCGACTACGAATTTCCCAAAGCTATACTGGGAAATCGAGGCAACGCCCAAGTAACTGAATACGAAAATTCCTGGCAATTTTCGATTTGGTATTCCGAAGCAGCTATTGGGGCTGACATAGCCACACCGACCAAAATTGAAGCCCAAAAGCTAGCGGACTTGCAAAATAACCGGCTGCAACTTGCCAAATACTTAGTGGAGCAACACGATAAAAAAACTGCTTTTCAATCTAGCCTTCACGAAGACAGCAGCGGATTAGAAGACGAAACAGATGAAAAAGCCCAGCGCAACGAATCCCGGCTAATTTCAATTTTGAGGAACGACAAACTCGGTCAACTCCTCGACTTTCCCAAAGTCGTCGATTTCATGCAAGAACAACTGGCTAAAAAGTGGAAAGACTTAGCAATTAAGGGAGCAATTCATCATGGTTCAGCAATGGCTCAACCTTGTGAAAACCTCCAACCCGGTACAATTGTTGCCCCCCACTTGCGACACGGCACAGAAGTCATCGTTACCCGATACCCAATTGTCAGTAAAGATAACATCCGCCGCTACACAGTAGACAACAAAAGCCATCGCGCATTAACGCAATACAAAGGGTGCGTTTTCATTCGCTCCGACCAAGCCATGCAGCATCATCAATGTGATTTTGACGGCGACCAACTGGTAGTTACGCCTGCTTCCCGAATGCCGAATATCGCCTCTGAAACCAGGCACGCTAATCAAGAGAATGAGTACGATGCAGTGGAGAAGCGAGAGAAAGTTGACTACACTAAAGCTACCGATAGTGATGGCGATCGCAAGTATACCAAATTGCGGCAAATTGCCGTAGCGATCGCCCAAAATAAAATCGGCTGGGTGGCTACCTTAATCGGGAGAGTGCAATCGTCAGCAGCAGAACCGGGACAGCCAGAAAGTTTATTCAATCAACAGAAGCGGCAGCTTCTTGGAAAGCTATTTGATGCTCTGCAAATTGAAGTGGACAGTCCCAAAAGTGCTACTCGCACCGAAGACCACCACCCCACCTTGTTGTCCAAGGCTAAGCAGTGGTCAGAACAGCACCCAAGCTACCTATTTGACTACAAAGACGACCCCAGGCTTTACAAAACCGTGCCATTACCTATAGGAGACGGCACCGCTATCAATTGCATTGCTAGGGAGGCTGTTAACCCAGAGTGGGAACCGACTCGTCTAAAAAGCCGCCACCGCGACGAGTTTCGCTACTTGTTTGAGTCTCCTTCTGACTTAGATGAGCGAGAAAAATGGGAGAAACATTATGTCAGGTGGGCGCAAGATATTAAGGAACGCTATCGAGAAAGGATGGGTGAAATTCACTTGGAGTGCGGCGGCGATTCTAAGGCAATTAAAGAAGCCGTCAGCAAGTTATACGAGAGCTTAAGAGCCGATGTAACTGAAGCTTGGACTGACCCTGAAGAACGGTTTTTAGCTGCTAGTGCTATGTGGCACGTCGAAACCGCAAATCCCAACTTAGAAGTCCCTCGCAAAGCTTGTAAGGAACTTTCTCGCCAACTGCTGATTGAATTCAACCTTGAACCTGAGTACGAGCGACTCCACGAAGCAATGCCAAAAGACACTTACGTTCTGAGTGTCCCTTTCGAGGAATTTGAACGGGACGGCAGCAATAAAACTGTCAGGGATAAGAAGCGACAGCCAGTTGGCAAAGACTTAGCTGGACATTGGAAAGAATTGTTAGACAGCAAAGGTATTAAATATGAAGCAACTTTGCATCCGAGCCTGCCAATGGTCAATTTTGCCTTAATTGAACCCAGCGACAAACTGGTGGGAATTCTTGAGAAGAAGTTTTGCGGAAATGTCAACGACATCGACAGTTTAGACTTAACTTACCGCGATGGTCTTGGTCGCACCAAAGATGTCAGTTCACGCATTGTAGCTCCTGCTGATTATACTTGGCTTGAGTCCCAAAACCAAACACCTAAAGCAGCATTGGTTCTCAATTTGTTTACAGATGAAATTTGCCAGCAATTGCAAAGCTTTCAGTTTGACAGAGCTGAACTGATTGGACAGAAGTACAATGACTTGAAAGATGTTGACTTTAGCCGTCCCAAATGGAGGCAGAAAACATTGACTTTTGAGGTGGGTTCTGTTAGCGGTAGCGGTTCGAGGCGCGACGGCAGCCCTATTGTCCTCCTTGACGGACAAGAATTAGCCATGTTCTCTGCTAATTCACCTAAATTGCCGATCGGCACTACCTTTGAGGCCACTATTGAACCCTCGCCTAAAGGCAGCGCTCTGATCTTAAACATCAACCCTAGCTCTGTGCAACTAATTGAATCAGTTGAGGAACTTTCAGAAGTCGCGCCAACTCCTTGTCAAGGGCGATCGCAATCCGTATCCCCAACCACTTGTCAAAAGCGATCGCTATCTGTATCGCCAACCCCTACCCAAAACAAACCGCCATCTCAACCCGAAGACATTGCTGCCAGCCCCGCCCACCTCTCAGAATTGCTGAAAGATGCGATTTCTGAAGCATATAACCAAACTGGAGAAACTAAAATCCCTGTGGGGAACTGGACAGCTTTTATTAGCCAATCTCGCAATAATGTTAGGTGTTTAGTCAGAGATGAAGCTGATAATCCGGTCTTGGCTGCTGACTTAAAAACAGGTCAAATCATTAAGAAACTTTCTGAAAAGAGCAGCTCTCAGTTTATCAAATACCTCAAAGAGGTTGATGCTGAATTAGCTTCTACATCTTCACCAAAAAGATATGCAGATACACAACTTTAACATCAACTACCCTACATCTAAGACCGGGTAAGTGTGAACGCCAAGAAAGCTCGTTGACCCAACAGTTAGTTTTTTAGCGAGTTCCAAACAGGAACTATTTATTAGTAGACGACAATTCCCCCTCCGATTGGAGGGGGTCAGTTTAACTCCCCAAAACCGCTCTTCCGAGTGAAGTCAGTAGCCATACTGCTCGAATTTCATGGGAAATATCCACTCACGCCGCCACAAAGATTATGGCTACAAAAACAGCATACCGAAGCCGAAGCCAGGGAAACTACATCACCCCTAACACAGCCGAGGGCAAGAAAATCCTCAACTACCTAAGAAATCGCTGCGAGAAAGCTTTAGATTACTGCCTGGAAAACGGACTCACCAGCGTAGAAGATTTTGCCGATGCAATTGAAGAACTAACGGAAGCAGACGGCAAACCTGGCATTAGCGTGGAGGTCAAGCACAACGGACTCGTCCTCAGTTTGAGCGATCGACCCGAGTACGGCTCTACCACAGGAAAGTACATGATGGAGCACTTGGGAGAGCCGGACGACAACCGATTTACTAAAACAGGAATTGAAGCATTACTCGATTCGCCTCGAACTAAAACAAGGTCTAAGAAAGACAATTTACTAGATGAATTGGAGGATGAAGAACCCTCCCCGCCTAAATCTCAAACTGCAACTAAGTTTAAAAAAGACGATTTGCTAGATGAGTTAGAGGATGAGGAACCCTTGCCCCGAGCGAAATCTAAAACCAATACTAAATCTAAAAAAGATGAAATAAAAACTTGGGAGGATGACGAACCCTCAGACACTTCTAAAAACAAAAATAGACATCGAAAAGATGACCTAGAGGAATTGGAGTCGGAGGAACTACTGCTTAAATCTAAACCCTTAACCCGCTCTCCGAGAGATGAACTAAGTGAACTAGATGAGTTTGAAGTCAAAGAACCTCAACCTAAAGCTAAGCCTCAAACTAAAAGCCACCTTAAAAACTCTGAGCGAGAAGATTTGGAAGACGAAGAATTATCAGCTAAATCCCAAGCCAAAAGAAAACTTCAGACAGATGAAGCGGTAGAAGTTGCTGAATCCTTAGCACGCACACCTTCAAAAACCCGAACGAGCCAACAGCGACCTCAAGGCAAAAAATCAAACGACCAGAACATCGATAGTATCCTCGATGCTGCTGTACAAGTTAGTGGTAGAACAGCCATTTCTGGAAGTGAGGTAGAAGGTACAACTGTCAGCGGCCTGAGCACTCAAGTTGCGGTTCTCGCTACTCTGATGGGGAAAAAAGCAGCTTCTCAAATTATAGAAGCTGCTCTTGGGGCTGGAAAAGAGCGCCAAGTTGCCGGTATTGTCAAAAGGCTCCAAGCTCAAAGCCAGCGGGCTGACTCGCTCTCCCAGCGAGTTACCAACTTGGTTGAAGCGGATTCAGTTGCAGATGCAATGGTCGAATCCGAAGCTTTACCGATAGCTGAACCGGAGCCAGAACCGGAACAAAACATCTTACCTGAACCGGATGCCGAATTTGTGTCAACACCCGGTATGCTCTTAGCTAAAGCTGTTAGCAAAGTTCACGGAAAAGTTGATAAAATTTCCGGCAGTGTGAGAGACAACACTTCTGAAAAAACGGCTGCTATTAAGATTGACACAGAGGCGAGTTTTGAAGAACAACTCGTACAAATAAATGAAGCACTCAACCGACTTGAAAAGCGACTCGATACCCTAGAAGAGCGAATAGAAGCTTTAGAGAACAAACTTTCTCTTCAAAAAAGCGAGACAGGCGTTCAAGCTGGCGATGCAAAATTAGAACCGCCCGACAGCTCGACTCCATCCCTCAGCGACCAATTCGTACAAAACGGAACAGAAATAGGTGAAAAAATTTCATTAGAATCAACAATCCCAGCTAGCAGCGCTAACGCTACTGCTAAAAAAATCACTGTGACAGCCCAAAATCTTACTCAGGACTCCCAACTTGCAGCAACACTGGCAAAAATTTACAGCCTAGCTGAAGAAGAAGCAAATGCGGAAGGCCTTGCATTAGAAGACGGGGTTGATTTTGGACAAGCCAAACTTTATGTAACAAATTTTGACTCCTCTACCGCTGTCAGCTTAAAAACTAAGGAAGGCGAGGAACTGTTTTCAGCAGTACAGGATAAAACTGGAGAATGGGAAGTTACAAACGACTTCCTGAAACCTGAAGAAAAAGAAGAACTCGACCGCTTAAAGATTTTTCAACAAGCTCTCAACCAAGAACGTTTAGCTGAAATGGTAAAGAGAAGCAATCAAGATGAAGTGAGCTTTACCGATTCCCAAGGCTCGCGCCTCGACTTTGAAATCGAATTCAGCGATAAATCAAAGTCGAAGGGTACTGTCAAAGGCTTTAACTCTCACAGTGAGATAGTTTTTGAGGCTAGCCTCCAAAAAGGTAATGTTGAGGTACTTTTGTGCGACATTCCACCAGAAGTAGTAGAAAATCTCCTATCCCAACAGCAACTTGCTCAAAACCAGAACTCCAACAAGCAGGAAGCGAGAAAAACTGAGACCGAAATGGAAATTTGAAATAACTTTTTTCACTTGCACCCTCCATTTGGAGGGGGTCACTCTCACTGTATAAAATCACCTTTTTTGGCGATTTTGCAGGGATTAGATGCAACTTAAATTAGCATTAAAGCACTAAATTTATCGAGATAGTGACATGGCTACTTACTTAGACCAAACAAGAAATGAACGAAACCGCAACTCATTATCACGCTGGTTAAAACAACAGAAAATCAAACTGGGCGACATTCCCTTCATCGGCATTTGCCTGGCCTCACTCATCTACTTCAGCCTTCACGACCCGCTCTTAATTGCAACTTTAGGCTGCTCCAGCATAGTCTTTTTGAGTTTGTGGCACACCGCTAAAGCAATTCCAATTGTAGAGCGATATATCGGCTGCAAAATTCGATTTTGGCACGTTGCTACTGCCATCATTACCTCCACTGCACTGTGCTCCGTGCTCGATTCCCCCGCCAACGCCATCTTCCTCTCCGGCTTAGAAGAATTTATGACTGAGCTAGCAGAAGGAGCGGCTTCCGCAGGAGGTGAAGCTATTGATGCCGAAGTCATCGAACTGATTTTCAACTTAATTCGCGGAGCCTTCCTTTTGTTAGTAGCAGCCGCGTCTCTTTTTGCTTACAACCAAGCGCAGCAAGGCAATGACTGGCGACCAATTGTGACTCAAGTTGCCTTAGCTTTTGCCATTGTAATTGCCATTGACGTAATAACTTTCCTCTTCATTGGCAATGGCGGTGGCGGAGGTGGAGCTTAATTATCCAAAGGGGAAGGGTTTGTCTTCCCACATCTCAACCTCAAATCTAAACCCTTTAAATTATGCTCAAAGACCCAGATAAAGACTTTATTTCCGTCAACAAAATTCTCGGCAAACAAGCCAGCATCGGCATCATTCCAGCGGAACAGCTAATTCCCTGGATGCTAATCACTGTAATTTCCTACATCCTCACCAACGGCCTATTCAGCTTAGGAATGCCTTGGTTTTTCATCACTACTTTCTGGCTAATTGTAAGCTGGTGGCTCCTGACAGGTAACAAACCTCACCTTTTTGTAGACAGGTTTAGACCTCCGCCGGGGAATGAGTGGTACAACGGTAATCTTTTATACCTTTCTCCCGTTCCCCAACACCGACCAAACCCGATTCGCCACCGAATCAGCGATTCACAAGTCCGAGTCAAACTTAAACCCAAAGTTGCTCCCAATCAACACGGAGGTAACAGCCGACTTATGCCCTTCCAAAACTACCAAAACCTCCTGTGTTTAGTCACTATCAAAAAGGATGGTCGAGAAGTTTCTGGTTACTTACTAAATGAAGGCAGTCAATACCAAATTGTATTCGGATTCGAGACGGCTGGCTTTCACAACATTCTCTACCGCCATGAAGTAAACAATGCAGCCGCCGCCTTAGAAGAGGGGCTAAAAGATATTCCCCCAGGCGAAAAAATGACCTTTCATACCGGCTGCTACAGCAGCGATTGCCTTCGCCAGCAACAGTTAACTGAATTGGCTGACAACTGTCACCTCAAACCCATTTCTGTACTCGTTCGTAACGAACAGAAACGCATTCAAGAACTCAATTTAGCAGGCACCAGACAACTGTGGAACCAAACTATTTTCTGCACTTGGACATTCAACGCTCAATCTGGCTCCAAATCCAACGACCCTCTGAGTAAATTCATCAATGGAATTATCAACACAGCCAACAGCATTGCTGCACAATTTACAGGGAACCAGCGCATCTACTCTGAACGCTTTTACAAACAACTGCTGCTCGATGCTTTCGAGCAAGGCTACATCCGGTGGGAACTCTTGCTAAACACCAAAATTGGACTGGAAATTCAACCCATGAATGCCCAAGCATTATGGGGAT
This sequence comes from Microcoleus sp. Pol10D4, assembly GCF_036701555.1. Classification (NCBI taxonomy): domain Bacteria; kingdom Bacillati; phylum Cyanobacteriota; class Cyanophyceae; order Oscillatoriales; family Microcoleaceae; genus Microcoleus; species Microcoleus sp. Pol10D4. The sequence continues at coordinate 28,127 of NZ_JAUBRA010000008.1, read as the reverse complement.
GGCTGTGGCAAAAATTCAACAGCGCACCCGTACCACCTATCCCCCAACTTCTCACCTTAAAAGAAACCGCGTCCGACTACAAACTAACCGAAACCATCAACAGTCACAAACACGCCTGCACCATTTTAATTGAAGGTATGAGCGGCCGTTCGAGCTGCCCGGAACACAGAAAAGCTAGCTCACGCATTTTGCTTCCCGGCAGAAACGCAGAATGCGGCGTGCTAACAATGGAAGAGGGCCCCGGCGGCTGGCTCAATACTAGAGAGCAACTGCAATGGCTCTGGAAAATTATGAGCAACAGCTATGTCCGCGATACTGAAGCCGTTGTCGAAATTAGCGCCGCTCCCAACTTTATTATTCAAGACAACTTAGCAAGACAAGCTAAACAATCTAAAAGTGCCAAAAAACGCGCTTTAGAAAAAGGTCAAGGTCGCGATGTAGGAGCAGAAGTCAAACAGGAAGAATCCTTTGAAGCCCAGAAAAAAATGTACAAAGGTGCAAGAGCAATTCACGCTGCTGTCACCTTCTTAGTCTACCGACCAACGCCGGAGCAACTAACACACGCTTGCCAAATGCTCTCCCACAGCTTCGGCTCTGCCAAGGTATTAAGAGAGCGCAATATTGCTTGGCAACTGTGGCTAGAAACTTTGCCCATTACTGTAAGCTGGCTGTTGCACAGCAGTTCGCTAATTAACGAACGCCGCCTCACCTTAGACACCGAAACTGTCCCCGGTATTTTGCCCTTAACTGCTGTAAGGGACATCGACTCAAAAGGAGTTGAATTCATCACCAAAGGCGGCAAACCCGTGTACGTTGACCTCATGCACAACCAAACCAGCCGCGCTGTCATAACAGGCGAGTCTGGTTCCGGTAAAAGTGTTTTGGGATGGCGATTTGCAGCCGATGCAATAGCCGCTAATATCCCAGTAGTCGGTATGGACATCTCAGCAGGAAGCGGCAGTACCTTTGAGACAGCAGTGAAACTGTTAGGCGACGACGGTGCGTACTACGACATTACCTCTGGCAGCTCGAATCTACTCGAAATACCCGATTTGAGGCGTTTTGACAGAGAAGAGCGATCGCGCCGACTAGACCAATGGAAAGAGTTTATCAGAAAAGCGCTGACTATTATCAGCATGGGCAAAGTCCGCGACCCAAAATTAGCGCAGCGAGTCGATGCCATTTTGCTGCTAACTCTGAAAAAATTTCTGGAAGACCCAGACATTATCGAGCGCTACAATACTGCCTTTGAAAAAGGCTGGAAATCGACCGCGTGGCAAGAAATGCCAACCCTCACAAACCTCCTGAAATTCTGCACAAAAGAGCAACTAAACCTACAAAACTTTACCGACTTCGACCGCATTGCCATCAACCAAATTATCACTCAATGCAACGCATTACTAGCCTCACCTTTAGGGAAAGCAATTGGCAGACCGAGTACATTTTCACCCGAACCCGCTGTTAAGTTTTTTGCCCTTAGCGGTCTGGGCAACGAACAAGACCAGTATTTAATGGCTATTAACGCCCACGCTGCTTGCATCCGCAACGCACTTTCTCACCCTAAAAGCTTATTTATCGGAGACGAACTTTCGATTTTGTTTAAAAAAGACGGATTTGCTGAAGTAGTAGGCGAACTCTGTGCAGTGGGTAGAAAAAATGGCATTTCAGTGCTCTTGCTATCCCAAGATATCGACAGTATTTGCGATTGTAGTGCGGGAACTATGATTATGCAAAACATGGTGTATCGAATTACCGGAAGATTGACATCAAACGGAGCCACTTCTTGGATCAAAAATTTGGGATATCCGGCTGAAATTATTAGCCAGAATGCCACAGAAGCTTTCCTTCCCAGAGCTGCCGACCTTTATTCCAATTGGCTAATTGAAAAAGGAGGTCGTTTCTGGCAAAGCCGATACTATCCAGGCGAAATGATATTAGCAAGTGTGGCTAACAATCAAGCTGAATTGATGGCTCGCGCCCGAGTAATGGCTCAATATCCCAATACGTTAAAAGGGCAACTGCTAGCACTCAAACAATTTGCCTCTGAATATGTACAAGCCGTTAAAGAAGGGCGTTCATTAACCCATATTGGCAAGAATGCAGTCACTGATATCAATGGACACAAATCCCCTCAAGACCTTATTGCTAGCTAGACGGAGAAAAACCGATGAAATCACCGAAATTTCTTGTCAAACTTGCCCTCGGCATTCCTGCAATTTGGCTGAGCTTAATACTAAATTCTGTTGAAGCAAAAGCTCAAACCTCTGACAGCAATCCGACTGCAACACAGCTTCCCACCTCAAACAATCCTAACAGCAGCACTTTCAACCGTTCCAGCTTCACAGTGCCCAATCAACAAATAGAAAGCCAAATTCAAAAATCAGCTAATAACTTCTTGAACAACCAGAAAGAAATAGGAGGTATAGAAAACACAATTAGCGACATAACAGGCGAAATTTCAGATACCATCTCTACCATCTCCGACAGCATCTCAGGCATCTGGGACAATTTGTTAAACAAAGTCGAAAAATTCAGCAGTGAAATAGAGTCAACCCTCTCTTCATTCCTGGGAGAATTGCAAGTTCCAGACCTAAAAGAAGCAGTTAAAAGCATAATGGACGGCAACACCTCCGAAAGCGAAGGGACAAAACTATCCGCTGCTTTAGAGAAGAGACCGCAAGATTCTTACAGCCTCAAAGAGAACACCGCAGAACTCGCAGAAAGAGAAAGTGCTGTTAGTGAAGCCAATAAAGCCACTCTCAGTAAAGAAGCTCAACAAAAGCAAGCTCAGATGAAAGAAATTGTCCAGCAGAACGTAGAGCAAACTAATCGCGAGAGCCAAAATTCAATGGAATTGGGTGCTGATTCAGAAGGTCAAGATGTCACACAGAACATTATGAGAAACATATCTCAACAAAGTGCGATCGCAGCTAAGCAAGCAGCCTTATCAGCAGAAAATCAAAGTGCCTTAGTCATGCAGGGCCAGCAAGCTCAAATCGATCGCAGTTTTGCCAACATTCTCAACGCTCAACAAGCTGAAGAACTCAACGAAATTAACACAGCCCAGAGACGGCAGGATGCTGCGGCGGCTACCGCTTCTTCTACTCAAGCCGGACTGTTTCAAATGCCGGGAGGCATCACCCTGGGGGCAAGCGAAGACTGAAATCACAACAAGGAGACACCGCGATGCTGACACAACTAATCGCCCAAACTAGCACAGCAGGACAAGCCCTGGACACTCTCTCTGACGCCATAGAAGTCTCTCAAAAGACCGTCGAATCGTGGAATTTAGTTTGGTTTAACACCTTCAACACTCAAGAATCCTCTCTCTGGATTGCCTTAGTCAAACTAGGACTAATTCTAGCGGGAATATCTGTTACTTACCTCGCTGTCACCAGTGGCAAAGAAATCATCGAAAAACAGTCTTGGTCAGAGCTAGTAGCCATGTTTATCTGGCCACTCGTAATTGTAGTATTTCTCAGCAACAACGGTAAAGTCTTAGCTGAAAGTGTCAAATTCATCAAAGCTGTAGGCAGCACTCAAGTTCAAGAAATTATGAAAATTCAAGTCGGAGAAATGACCTTCAGAACTGCCCTGAGTGACGTTAACCTCACCAGTGCTGGAAAAGAAGAGATTGAGAAACTCTACAGCGAATGTCAGGGCAAAGTTGGATCAGCTTTAGTGGAATGTTGGAACAGCAAAAAACAGCCAGCTCAACAAATCCTCCAGGCAGCCGAACAGCAAAATGGAGGACCTCTCAAAAGCTTGCAGCGATTTGTCGAAAACTTAGGCAATGTTGCCAATCTTCAGGATATAGGAAATGGCGATTTTGCAGGACAAGTTTTTAGGTCTACTGTCTTGCCCATCATTCGCTTAATTCTTAGATCAGTACAGTGGGCATTTGTCAATATTTTAGAAGCAGCCTTGTTGCTAACAGCTTTATTCGGGCCTCTGGCAATGGGTTTATCACTATTGCCACTGCAAGGAAAACCAATCTGGGCTTGGTTAATAGGGTTTATGTCGTTATTTGGAGTGCAATTGGGCTACAACATCGTCGTTGGCTTAGTCGCCGTAGTGATTGTCAAGTCCGATGCAGAGTTAGTTACAGATATCGCCTTTTTATTCTTTTTAGCTGTGTTTTCTCCCGTTCTAGCCGTGTTAATAGCCAAGGGTGGAGGAACTGCTTTGTACAGTGCGATCGCCAATAGCACTAAACAGCTTACAGATATTGCCAGTAACGCGATCGGCGTTATTGCTGGAAAACTGATCTAGGGGAAGGAAATTCCGATAGCTTTTTCTTCACCGAACCGAGTTGTTACTCACTACTCAAACCCAGTTTCCCAATCCATTTCCTCCCTATCTCCCTATTCTCTATCCCCCATCTCGCCATCCCCTTCGATAATATGAAATTTCCACAATCACAACCCTTACTCCCTGAATCTAAAAACACCTTAGCCTTGTGCTTTGTCCTGCTAACAAGCTTTGTTTTTCTCCTGACAATTGCTGTTTTAGTAAATACAGTCAGTTTGAGAGCCTTATCTCAAAGAAAAGTTACCTTTGTCCAGTTAAAAGACGGAACCGCCGCACGAATTGCAGAACAAGATGAACTGCACAGAGAGCCGAAAATCATCCAAAATTTTGTATCCAGTTGGGTAAATTTAACCTGGGCTTGGTCAGGCAAAATTCCCGGCACAAATGACCCAGACCCCGGCATTAAAATTAAAGGTTCCCCAGTTCCTACAACTGCTTGGATGGGTTCCTTGATGATGGAATCAGAGTTTGGTAAAGCTTCCTTGGTCGAACTTGCCAAACTCGTTCCCAACACCATCTATTCAGGAAAAACCCGCTCTGGAGTCTATATCTCTCACATCTCAGAACCGAGAGAAATAAAAAGAGGAGTTTGGGAAATAGATGTAATTGCTACTCGCGTAGTGCTAGAGCAAGGCATTGGAGAAAGCCGAGAACAGTTTAATCGAACTTTCACCGTCAAAGCCGTAGAAATTCCCAAATCCCCTCTCAAAGAAAACGCTAATGAATTAGAGAAGACTATTCACTCTTTGAGAGCAGCCGGATTAGAGATTTCCCGAATTGTCGAATTCAAACCATAGAAGAGGAAAGAGACATGGAAAGGGGACGAACCGGCAAGTGGGTAAATTTAAAAACCTACCGTAACAACTAAATAATTTAAACATTTAGTATGTTTCATCCCTTTGCTTGAAGTCTTCTCTCTTTGCTTTTTTATGTACAGTTAAACACAACACATTCAACTCTAAAGCCATGACTAACAAAAGAAATGGATTAACCGAAAATCCAATTAATACCAGTCCTGATAATAGTACCACTACAGCCAATATGAATCATGCAAGTGCATCAAGTGAATCTACCCTAAACAATGATGACGGCAACATCAATTCCCCTATTTCCCCCTCTCCAAATCCTTCCCCTTCTGACGATGATATTGATGAAAACTTCATTGCTAATTTCGACCCCAATGCACCCCTAACACTTGAAACTCAATATCAACTCGCTCAAGATGAGGAAAGACCACTGCCCCCGCCTGTTTCCGAAAGAGGCGTTCCTAGAGCAGTGACAATGCTGCTGCTGACTGGGGGAATACTATTGCTAGGACTGCTGATTTGGCAATTTATCAAGCCTAAATCACCTCGCGAAGCTATCGCACAATCAACACCAAAAGAAAGCTCTTCTCCCACCATTAAAGATGAAAAACCGGAGTTGCTGGCTAAATTAGCTTACCAAGACCAACAAAAACTGTTAGCCGAAAAACCGCAAAAAACCGCAAAACCCAAAACAGAACCGTCGCCCAAACCGTCAAGAACCCCACGAACTCCGCGAACTCCGCGTCTAGTCGCTACCCGGAGCGCTGCACCGCCACCTACTCCTCTACGCGAACCCCTACCCGCACCCCGAACAGTAGTGCGGACGGTAACACTACCCGCACCCATACCTCAAAGAGTACCCTCAAGAACACCCGCACCGGCCCCCATACTCAAACCGTTAGTACCCCCACCTTTAATTCCAACTCCAACATCCGAAAAAATCGACCCGTTTGAGCGGTGGAACCAACTCGCCCAACTCGGACAAATTAGGGGAAATTTTGACCCTAACCGAATAGCGAATGCCGTGAGTGCAACACCAAGCACTCCAGCGACAACAAGTGCTACCGCCGCCGCTCTGACAAAGCCAGCTCCAACAACTGAATTCCTAACAGTCAATATCGGCAACCAAAAGTCGCAACCCTCATACGTTTCTTTCGAGCAAATCCCAGAAAAACTATATAGCCACCCAAATAACGCCAGCGGGGAAAGGCTACACCCGGAGTTTCCTTATGGAGGGGACAGCCTCGAAACCACCGACAACTCCCAAAACCCCACTAACCAATTAACTCCGGCTCCCCTTTCCCCCCAAATAAGTTCCGATTCTACTGATAACCCAATCGAGACGGAGGCTCGACTGAGCGCTCGTCCAACGTCCTTGCCCGCCGATACAGAATTTCAAACCCTTTCCCCCGAAACTACTCCAGAGGCTTCTGCTTTAACAAATTCCCTAACCCTGGAACAAGTAAACTCCCCAGGGGCAAAAGGCATTCTCAACCGCACGCCCCAAAGTTCCTCAACCTCCCAAACAGCTCAGGTTCCCCTTGGAACCACAGCCAACGGCATAGTTTCGGTTCCCCTGCTGTGGGATGAAGGCTCAGGCAAACAGCTTTACGACAAATTTGCCGTCACCCTCACAGCCGACTTCACGGCAACTGACGGCTCTATTGCTTTTCCTGCGGGCACGGTTGTCATTGCCAAAGCCAGCACCGTCAGCAAGACCAATCGCATGGTACAAGCTACTGCTGTGGCGCTCGTCTACTCTGATAGAAACGGTCAGATTAAACAGCAGCCCATTCCAGAAGGCGCAATTTTGATTGCAGGAGAGGGCTCTGGGCCGTTGATTGCTTCAGGCTACTTCGACCCAGGTTCCGATGTTGCCGGACAGGATATCCTCACCGCAGTGCTGTCGGGAGTTGGACGAGTCGGTCAAGTGTTCGCAGAGCCTAAAGTCAGGAGCTCTAGCAGTATTAGCGGTAGGTTTGGGGGCAGTACAACCACCGTTGAAAGTCGAGACCCCCAAATTTGGTCAGCCGTCCTCGATGGCTTCTTCAGCCCCCTAGCAAAACGGATGGAAAGCCGCTCAGATAGAGCAACTGAAGAACTTTTAAACCGCCCTAATGTAGCTGTGGTTAACAAGGGAACCCCCGTTTCTATTACTGTTAACAGCTTTCTCAACATCCATCGATAACAATTATGAATGCTACAATGCTCGAACCAAAAATCAAAATTCTCAGTTTGTCAATCCTTGCAGCAGCGCTCGCTGCTGCGAGCTACCCGAACTGTGCTTTTTCTCAATCGAGAGTAACAGGCTATCAAACTGTAGGTAGAGACATTGCCATCAATAGCGCGATCGATATTTTAGTCTATCCCGGTCGCGCGAGTGCGATCGACTTCAGCTCAACCGATGAAGCTGTCGCCTACGTTTTAATTGCCGACCCCTCAAAAATAGTTTTCAGCACCGATGCACAGCTGGCAAGCGGCCAAGCCAAAACTGTTTTCTTGCGTCCCATTCAAGCGCTCAATTTTCCGGGAGCTACCACAGCTACCATCACTAACCTTTCAATCAAAACTGTAGATTCAAAAGGGAAACAGCGACTTTACAACTTCAACATCGTTCCTACCAACAAAGAACCAGAACACTTAGGAATTCGCATCGCTCCCGTCACGCCAAGAATGGAGCCGACTGTGAACGTTGATAGAGGTCGCGCACCCTCTGCATCAGATGTTGAAAAAGGATTGCTGATTGCCATTCAAAAAGGCTACACAGCAGCCAACGACCCAGTAGTCTACAGCGTGCGACAATTTTTAGCTCTAGTAAGAAACCACAATCTATCGGCGGCCGATGCTGCTGCACGAGCCGGAGTAGACTTGTCTGTGATTATCGAACTAGCCAAAATAGTTTTTGAAGAATCAAACTAGCGCTCACACAAACCTACTCATATCTAACTCATGTTAGGCAGAGTTAGGCAAGTGCATTCGTTCCGGGGTCAAGCACAGAGCGGGATAAACGGCGAGCCATCAATTTAAAATCTCAAATCTCAAATTGTTCCAATTACCCATTACCCATTACCAGTCAAGAGCGGTTTTAAGCACACAACTTGGGTTAGTTGAGATGCCAATCATCTCCTTAATACTGCCCGCGCTGAGTCAGGTGGGAACCAGTTGTTTTCCTAACCGCTCGCTCTGAGAATTTATGGCTTTTGACTGATTCAGATTCGTTTGAGGCTGCGCTACTAATAGGGATTAGTCAAGGAGCATAACGAGAGTGAGAGGGGATGGTAACCCAGAAGAGGAGAACTCTTCTACGGATGGTGTTGCTCCCCTCTGAAGAAGAACGTTTTTTTCCTCATTCCCACTCCCTTTTTTTAATCAATGTTCCGCCCAAAAAGCTCAGTTCAAAAAAAGTCTGCCCTCCCGCTGCGCGTTGTGCTTACAGTCCCCAACGCTCTTCTAATTTCAACCTTACTATGTCTGACGGGATGGCTTTCTTTTCAAACAGGGCGGCAGACAATGAATGACGTAGTTGCACACCTATTGGGAGAAGCAACGAGCCGTATCTCTGACCGTCTTGACAACTACTTAACAGAAGGGGTTGGGAAAGGAGAAGGGACTTACAATCAAATTCCAACTGGTTCGGTAAACCAACTTTCCCCAAGTCAAACAGCCGGAGTCACAATCAAACAAAATGGGAAAAAAAATGGGTCAGACTCTCCAAAGACAATATTCCGTCAACAAAAAACAAATCCTGCTTTTCCCACCCCAACCTCAACATTCAACTTGAACGATTTCCTCATTAGCCCTAACTGTCAAGCCTTTATCTTAGACCGTTCGGGACGTTTAGTGGCTCGGAACGAGGTAACTGAACCAAAACCGTCTATTTCTGTTGAGGGACTGCAGCGAGAAAGCGCCCAAGCTCTGCAACAAAAAGTAATCCAGCTTTCAACAGAGTATTTGCTTAAACATTATGGCAGCCTCGCTGCTATTAACAGCAGCCAAAATCTTAACTTTACTGCCAGCAACTCACTATACTTGCTACAAGTCAGACCTTTTAAAAACCCGAAAGGCTTAAATTGGCTGATTGTGGCAGTTGTACCCGAAACCGACTTCACCCAAAAAGTTCAGGCCAACACCCGCAACACTATTTTGCTCGTGCTACTGGCTTTGGTTCTTTCTATCTGCCTTTTGCTGTCCATTTCCCTAAGAATAGAACAGCGGCTGCTGCGGTTAATTTCGGCAACAGAGGCGATAGCTGGTGGCGACTTCGACTCAACAGTTTCAGGTAGCGGTATTGCCGAACTCGAAGCCCTAGCCTGTGCTTTCGAGCGCATGAATTGCCAGTTAAAAGCATCTCGCCAGCGGTTAGAAGAATATTCTGGCGATTTAAAGCGGCAAGTTGCACAGAAAACAAAGGAACTAAAACAAGCTAAAATTGCCGCCGAAAGTGCCAATCGCGCTAAAAGTACCTTTCTGGCCAATATGAGCCACGAATTGAGAACGCCTCTGAATGCGATTATCGGCTTTGCCCACCTCCTTGTGAACTCTAAAAAAACTGCACCGGAACAGCAGTCGAGTTTAGATATTATCAATCGCAGTGGCGAGCATTTGTTGAAACTAATCAACGATATTTTGTCGCTGTCCAAAATTGAAGCAGGTCAAATCACCCTCGAAGAAACTGCTGTTGACTTGTACAGTTTGCTCTCGGACATAGAACGGATGTTCCAACTCAAAGCTCAGTCGTCGGGATTGCAACTTGTTTTTGAACTCCGGAAAGATGTACCGCAATACGTCCGAACTGATGAAAGCAAGCTGCGCCAAGTTTTGATTAATCTGTTGGGTAATGCTGTTAAATTTACTGAGGCCGGTAGGGTGAAGCTGACTGTAAAATGCCTTCAGTCTATGGCAAAAAAACCGTTACCCAAATTCTTTCTCCAATTCTCTGTGAAGGATACAGGCCCAGGCATTGCGCCTGATGAGGTTAGCCGTTTGTTTAAGCCGTTCGTGCAAGCTTCTGCTGGCAGAAAATCGCAAACGGGAACGGGTTTGGGATTGCCAATCAGTAACTCTTTTGTGAAGCTGATGGGTGGCGAGATTAAGGTCAAAAGTTCTGTGGGGAAAGGTACGGTTTTTAGTTTTTACATTAAAGTCAGTCATGCAACTAAGAGCGAAGTTTATGACAGATTGCCGCAAAAACGAGTGAAGGGGTTGGCACCTAACCAACAAATATATCGCATTCTGGTAGCGGATGATGAGTCGGCAAATCGGTTGCTGCTAACTCGGATATTGAAGTCGGCTGGCTTTCTTGTGTGGTTCGCGGATAACGGAACCCTGGCTGTTAAATTGTGGCGAAAGTACAAGCCGCATTTAATTTGGATGGATTTGAGGATGCCTGTTCTAGACGGCTTTCAAGCTGCTCAAAAAATTCGAGCACGGCCGAACGGTTCTAACACTAAGATTATTGCTTTGAGCGCTAATGCTTTTGTTAAAACCCAGGAACTCGCCATGTCGAACGGCTTCGATGACTTTGTTGCCAAACCGTTCCGAGAAACAGTAATTTTTGAGAAGATGGCGCTTCATTTGGGTGTTCGCTATATCTATGAAGAGGAGTCGTCTAGGAAGTCCGAACAGGATGAGCCTGCCCAGCAACTGACTTCTAAGTCGCTGTCTGTGTTGCCGAGGGAGTTGATTGAGAAGCTTTATAAAGCAGCCGCTTGTGGAGACGAGCAAGCGGTAAGGCTGTTGATTGAGCGAATTCCCCTGTCGCAGAAGTCTCTTGCTGCGGCTTTGACTAAATTAGTTGACAATATGAGCTTAGATATTATCAGCGATTTAACTCAACACTACCTTTGAACGAACCCCACCCAAATCCAAGATTATGAGTAGGGACTGCGCTGAACATCTCTAGTTCAATGATAACTGCGATAGTTCAATGATAACTGCGATAGTTCAATGATAACTGCGATCGCAGTTAGTTATCAGACGCGGTTCTCAAAGTTCTTTCAAGGATTAGTTTACAATAAGCCGCAGTCCACTAATATTGTTTAATCAACACGTTGAGTGAGCGTGCTTAAAAATAGATGAGCAAAATTATTGCGCTGTTCAACCAGTCAGGCGGTGTCTCCAAAACCAGTTTGACAATGAATTTAGGCTACCATTTGGCGAAGCGGAAGCAAAAAGTCTTGTTAGTAGATATGGACCCCCAAGCCTCGCTTACCGCCTTCATGGGCTTGGAGCCATCTGAGTTACAGGAGACTGTCTACGAGTCTATTATGAACGGTTCTGACGCGGCGCTCCGCAAAAACCTTCACAACATGGACTTGCTCCCTTCTAATATTAATTTGAGCGGAGCAGAGCTGGAACTGGTGGTGGCTGACATGAGAGATAGTCGGCTAAAAGAAGTCATTGACCCCCTTAGCTCAAACTATGACTTCATATTGATAGACTGCCCTCCTTCGCTAGGCATCCTATCCTATATCAGTCTAGTTGCATCCACTCACGTCTTAATTCCGATTCAGACTGAATATAAAGCTCTCAAAGGAACCGAATTGCTGTTGCAAACCATTGCTCGCGTCAGGAAACGCGCTAATCGGAAATTGCAGATTGCCGGAGTGATTCCGACGCTGTACGATCCCCGTACTGTACAAGCTTTTCAAAGTTTGCAATCAATTACTACTTCTCTGGAGAAGATTGCTGCGATTTACCCCGCCGTCCCTCGGACTGTCGCTTTCGCCGATGCGTCACAGCAACACGTACCTCTGGCCGCGTACAATCCAAAACATCCAGCCGTCGCTGTACTCGATACTATTGCACAAGGACTCTTAGCTCTGCGATGAATCAAAAGCGCGACAATCAGCCTTATCAAATCAAAGGGGTTGAGGCTCTATTAGGAACCAGCGACAGCGAAGATGCCGCATCCTCCCTAGTCTCCATAGACACAATTGTCTTGCCCCAGCAGCAGCCACGCCGCTATTTCGATCCGACAGCCATGCAAGAACTGGTGGAGTCAGTCAAGCAGCTAGGAATTCTGCAACCGCTCCTGGTACGCCCAATAGATGGCAACAAGTACGAATTGGTGGCTGGAGAACGGCGCTATCGAGCCGCTTCGTCGTTAGGTTTGACTGAGATTCCTGTTGTGATTCGGGAACTAACAGACACAGAGGCTCTGCAAATTGCACTGCTGGAGAACTTGCAGCGGGAAGATTTGAATGCGATTGAGGAAACCGAAGGGATTCTGCAATTGCTGGCAATGAAATTAAACTCTACCTCCTCGTCAGTTATTGCTTTGCTCGGAGCGGCCGCGCACCCAGAACGCGCTGGTGTGGATAACGTTATCCACAGCTCCGAGTGGGAAATAGTAAGCGATATATTTGCACTCGTCGGGAAGTACACTCCAGAGAGTTTCCGAACTAATCGCCTCCCCTTGCTGAACCTGCCAGATGATGTGATTGGAGCGCTGCGGAAAGGACGGATTGAGTATACCAAAGCCAGAGCGATCGCCCGAGTTAAGGATAGCTCAGAGCGATCCCAATTGTTAGAAGAGGCGATCGCTCTCGACCTCTCCCTGACCCAAATCAAACAGCGCATTGCCGATTTAAAAGCGAAAAGTACAGGGGAGGCGACTGCACCAAATCACTCACTTAAAAGTCGCGTAGATACAGCTTTGCAGCGAGTGAAAAAGTCTAAGGTTTGGGATGACCCCAAAAAGCAAAAGAAACTAGAGAAGCTGTTAGCTGAACTGGAAGCTTTGGTGGGTGAGGGATTGGAAAAATGAAGCTAATTTTAAAGTAAAACAACAGAAGCCTACACTGTGCCTTGCGGGTACAATGTAGGCTTCTGTTGTTTTAGGAAAACTCCAAAAACGCTCTAAATTCCTTGGGCTGAACACGCCTTTGAGGCGGTTTTTATGGGTTTAAAGCGAACGACCTCAAAAAAGAGCTTTTCGAGGCGTAAGGTTGCTGCAATCCGATCGGCTGCTGATGTCCGATCGCTACAATATGTCAAATGGGTTCTATAGCAGTCGTCATACTGCTATAGACAAGGTAGGGTTCATGAATGACCCCTACCAGACTTTGTGTTCTAACCGACGAAAGCGGTTGCTATATTTGTGAACTGCGAGTGCGGCGCAAGAAATAGGTTGAACAATTTATGCCTGATGAATTTCCCATCATTATTGTCACCCCTCAAGCTTACGAACTCTCCAAGACTGAGGCAATGGGAAGCAAGTATAAGTTTTGGTTTGAACACCCAGAACTCGGCCGCTGCCTGTACAAACAAGCAAGACTTGATTTAGGCGAAGATTGGGCAGAAAAAGTGGCCTCCGAATTGTGCGAATTACTGGGAATTCCTCATGCTAATTATGAACTGGCTGCCACGAGTGAGGGGAATCTCGGTGTAGTCTCTTCTTACTTTTTGCCTAACGGTGGCACCCTCGTTCACGGTAACGAACTTCTTACTCCCATCGTGCCAAATTACCCCACCTTTGCAACCTACAACCTGTCACAACATACAATTGATCTAGTGTTGAGAATTATCTCTGATGAATCTGTGAACTTACCATTGGTTGGACAGTACCCAGTGGCATCCAAAAAGCTGTAGAAGTGTTTGTCGGCTATCTTCTGTTAGATGCGTGGATTGGCAATGGCGATCGCCACCACGAAAACTGGGGTGTGGTCCGAAATAAGGCAGTGTCTACCACATCTGAAACAGCACACCTAGCGTCGGCTACATCTGAAACAGCACACCTAGCACCCACTTACGATCACGCTTCTAGCTTAGGCCGTGATCTCTCTGATGAACAAAGGCAAAAACGCCCAGTAGAAACTTATGCTAACAAATGTTTCTCAGCGTTTTATGGCAGCGTTGATGACAAAAAGCCCCTCAAAACTGTTGATGTATTTGACTGCGCTGCACGTCGCTATCCGAATGCAGCGCATATATGGCTTGAGCGACTTGAAAGTATCTCAAAGGCGAGTATAGTGGATATTTTTCATCGAATTCCTAACACTCGTATCTCACCGATTGCAGCCGAGTTTGCCCAAAAAATTATTGAATTCAATCAACACAGACTGCTTAACTTGAGGAAAACGCTACCGTGAAAACACACTCAACGCTTTTTTTGGCTTGGCAAGATCCAAACAGCCGTTCCTGGTTTCCCATTGGCAGGCTAACATTTGACGGAACCAACTACCAATTTACCTACACGCAAGGCGTTTTAGAAGCTCAACAGAAGTGCGGTTTTGAACCCTTGCCCTCGTTTCCGCGCTTAGGTGAAGTATATACATCAACCTACTTATTTCCCGTATTTGCTAATCGGTTGATGCCGAAAAATCGCCCCGATTACTCAAGTTTTTTTCACTGGCTAAATCTGACTCAACATGAAAGCGATCCAATTGCCATGTTAGCCCGCAGCGGTGGGCGGCGAGAAACAGATACTCTAACTGTTTTTCCCATTCCTGAGCCAGATTCAGAAGGGCGGTATCGCCTTCACTTTTTCTTGCACGGACTGCGGTATTTGCCACAGGGTGCAATTGAGCGAATTAACCGCTTAGAGACAGGAGAAAAGTTGTGGTTAGCTCACGAATTTCAAAATCATTATGATTCTAAAGCCTTGACTTTAAATACAGAAGACCACTACATTGTCGGGTATTGTCCGCGATATTTGAAGAGTGAGATTTTTGAACTTCTCTTGAGGAATCCTAGTTTTGTAGAAGTGCGTGTAGAGCGAGTAAATCAACCGCCAACACCGTTTCAGTTTCGCCTGCTGTGTAATATAACTACTCAATGCTATAATGACTTCCGCCCATTTTCAAGTCATGAATATCAGCCGCTCAGCAGCTCTTAGGTACTGGAAAACCCTTGCAACTTCGAGTTAGACTCCTCTTGGCAAAGTTGAGCCAAACATTCATCACCGCAAGTCGCTCAGGAGCCTTTTCGCAATCCGGCTTGCTCGATCGGCGCTTTCTTCCCCAATCCGGTCTCACCGGAGTGCTACTGATGTTGACTCCCGCTCCCACGATCCATTCGTAACAGGCTTGACCCTCAAAGAGGATAGCTCTTGGGTGCTGAAAAGTCCCTGCAAAGATCGGGATTTACTCAGTTGCAGTTCTTTGCCCCACAATGTCCGACCTCTTTGCTATTATATGAGGGCGTTGGTTGCTGACCCTGCTGCTGCTTGAGATGAGGGTAAAAGGAGAATCGGATAGCAATTTTGTAAACCAGTTTCGTAGGTGCTTGGGAATAAAGTGTACTCTATTCACCAGCAATCTGCTGTAACTTTAAGCTCGACACTGACCTCCAGAGATGATTAATTATTTTTTTTGAACATGAAATGATATTTTAAATCATTCTACTTGTATGAGAATAATTCATCCCCTTAACCAGTGAACAATCCGCAACCAGTTCTCATAAAAGAAGGAGCTAGTCCCCGTGAAAAATGAGTTAAAAGAAGACAGGAATGAACTGGCGAGGCTGGATTATAGCGACTGGCTAGCAAAAACTATTGACGAACTGAATCGAGAAACCGGAGCAGCACTATTTTGCTTAAAACAAGATATCCCTTCAGGAAGATTTAGGTTAATTATAGACATTCATTGTTTGGCTTTTCAACTCGCAAAAAATCAAGAATTAAGACCTCCATTAGAGCCAGGAGAAAAAGCCTATAAAGCGACAATAAACATGGTTGAAAAATGCCGTGAAACCTTCGGAGAAAAAATTCAAGAAATCAAAACAGCTTTATCAAATAGATTAATCGAGGCCATTAGGAAAGCCCACGCTTCGTTGCCCGATCGAGAAA
This sequence comes from Microcoleus sp. Pol10D4, assembly GCF_036701555.1. NCBI lineage: Bacteria > Bacillati > Cyanobacteriota > Cyanophyceae > Oscillatoriales > Microcoleaceae > Microcoleus > Microcoleus sp. Pol10D4. The sequence continues at coordinate 12,221 of NZ_JAUBRA010000008.1, read as the reverse complement.
GCTCTGAAGTGACCATTGATGAGTTAATCGAGTCAATGCTTGTACCCCTGGCATCAATGCCAAAGCAGCCCTCCTTGTTTGCTTGGCAATTCCCTTCGATGACTGGATTGAGTTCGCATGATTTGACCTTGGCTTCTGAAGTGGCGACTCCTACAATCAGGAGCCACAAAGTAACAATAGAAATAAATAGTGCAACTCGCTTCCGCGAATTTGTGGTGACTGGGCTGGAAAATTATGTTCAATTTTTGAAAACAAAACAGGACTTGGATTATCCTGATTATGTAATTCAAAATGTGAGAACGAGCATCGAGTCACTCAAAACTAATGGTTCTAATGAATTATGCCAACTTGAAAAGTTACTCAATCAAGAAACAATCGGTCGCCTGAAAAGAGAGGCGGAAGTAATTTACTTGGAATACTGGGCCAATATAATTGGTGAAGATTGCGCTCGCGTTAGAGACTCGAAGCAAAAAAGTAAGTTAATACATCAGTTTACCCTTCAAGGGGAAAAAGAGCCTCGCGAAATATCGCTCGACGAAGCCTCATTTTATTTGAGGGACTACAGCCGGCGTCTTAGATCACTGGAAAAATTCATCAACGACAAAAAGAAACCAGAGGCTTATTACGAAGTAACATACCAGGGCATACTTGTAGACATCCAAGAATTATTTTCTGGGCGGGATGCCTTCTCGGAGTTACCTCTTTTAGGTAAAATCGATGGCTGTATTGGAGAAACAGAAGACTCTCTTCAGAGTATTACCTCAATAACTTTTGGACTCAAATTCAAATTAAACGGGCGCGTCAGTAATCCGGTTCTTTTCAATTCTTCATTTTTGTATGGGATTGAGATGATTAAGCCGGATTCACAATTGCATAACTTTGACGATCTAACGCAAGAGGGGTGCAAGAAACAAATTGAGAAAATACTTAAGTTTTTCGTTCTTTATTACTTTGCATTTGCTTGTCCCAACCCTCTTGCGCCAAATTATTGTTACCAGGAAGTGCTCAATTTTGATGTAATCAAGCAATTTACCGAAGAAGTATTACCTCAGTTGAAAGAAGACTCTCTTAAGAGTGATGAGGCTAAGAAAAATTTAATGAGAAAGTTTGTTGGTCAAATGAGTGAATACTTAGTTGCTGACAAACTGGAAGCTACGGTCAAGGCTCTTAAGGAATACTTAAAAACGGAAAAACTGGGGTTTTCTGCCGAAAAAAATGTAAATATAGGGCTGTCACGAAAACTGCTCCTGTCAGACTTGAGCGAAATCAGCAATAGGACTAGATTCTTCGAGAATGAATTGTCGGAAGATCTGAAGAAATGCCTCAAGTATGTTTTCATCTCAGCACAGGGGGCAAATAAAGACGCCATCATCCAGTTTCCTGTAGCGCTGATATTTAAGACGGATAACTTCTACCGGACGGGTAAGCAGCGCGAGTTCGACATGAGCTATCAAATTTGCGATATTCAAATGCTGCCTGTATTCTATAATTTTGTAATTCAAAATACAAGCCAGCAATTCGAGCGGGATAAAAAGAACATCGATATGCTCGCACGATTAGGTGGGAAACGTAACTTGCCTCAAAATGCTGATGAAGCATCTGAATACATGAGTCGCCTTGTATTTCCTGGTTCGCTAATAGAATTTAAAGTGCGTGAAATTGCTTTAGAACAAGCTCCAGAAAAGGAGCGTTTCATATACGAACTTACTTGGCGAACATTGGGATTTATAATATTAGATATTCTGACAGTTCAAGTGCGAAAAAATAAAAAAATATTTATAGGTCAGTGGCTGCTGCACCAAACACCAGAAGATCAAACAACCCAGCAGGAAGAATTTATTCATCAAATGGTCGAGGAATGGAGTTACGTATTGAGCGACTCCTTGTTGATTAATTCTCAAGGAATAGTGTTACCCACGATTAACACTTATAAATTTACAAATGCTAAGCGTTCGCTCTACTCAATATTGCCACAGGAATTCAAATTTAAAAATAATAACAATAGCACCATAGAGCCATTGTTAATAATGATGGTTTCAAGCAACAAATGCGACGCCCGTTCCTCACGTTGGGGAGAAAACTACATTGCCAATTTGACGGGTGAAGTTGTGGCAGTGGAGCCTACAGAAACAGGTCTAAAAGTGAGGATGGTGAAAACTCTGGCGGGAAATTACAGAGGGGATGAACTGCATCGCTGTCCAGCAGTGCTGGGCGACACAATTAGCGATATGTATCTCAAGGGGTTTCGCCACGTTATATACATAGCTAACACTCCCTTTTCTGAACACCTGCGCGTGACTGACCAACAAAATGAATTGTTCTTCATGTCGCCGGAACTCATCAAATACCTCAAGATTGCTGATGACTTGGTAATATATCCGGTTCTGTACGACAGTTACAGCGCCTTGCGGATTGATGGGGTACCGAACGAAGAGACTTTGTACGTTCAGGACGTGCGCCAGTTGAGTAACGTATTTAATGACCCCAATCGTTCCCAGGTAGTATTTTTCAATTTGTTCACCGGAAAAGCTGTAGAGCGAGATCGTATTTTCTACAACACTGTGACAACTTATTCTACCTTGCTCAACGCCCACCCTGGCGACGTAATTGACGTGAATAAGGTAATGGACGGTCTCATCAAAGAGGGAGAACTAAAAAATAACCTCATGCTTGGGTTAACGCTCTTGCATTATTCAAAATACGAAAAAAGCCAAACTAAGGCAGAGAAATCGTTCCTCAAACTCGACCCCCTAAATGATATTATCGGCGACAAAGCAATTGGCAGGTCAGCAGCAAAAAGTCGGCACTGCATCTCTTCGGTGCAAATAAATTCTCTCGCATTTCTCACAGAAGTGTACAACGCATTGATAGTTCCAATTTCTGAAGATAATGCGATTAATAGCAACATTAATCTATCTCACTCCTCTCTCTTGCTTCTCGATGAAATTAAGAATTACTTAGTAGAGCGTGAAGTAAGCGCTCCCGATGAGCTGCCTCAACATTATGTTGACTGCTTGGTTGAGTCCTATTCCAATCCGATGCTTAAGGAGCGAGTTGAATCGATAATCGCTCCCCAGTGGTGGGTTATTAGCAACGGCGGTATTGTCCCGTTTTAAAGGATATGTAAGTTTTAGAGGATCTGTAAATGCAAATAAGAGAGGCACAAGGACATCTTTTCGAGCTAGCATTTAACGCGGGAATATTGACGGCGATTCATCAAACAGGGATGAAATATGCCCACATGGGTTTATTCATCGATGATTTGAAAAAACTCAATCATCGAGGAGTCGTCAATAGCCTCGTCCAAATGAAATTGAAAGAGGGATTTATTGACGCGGAGAGTCAGCGAATATGGACAACATGGGGCAAGTTGTTACTTCTGCGGGGTCATCTTGGCGGTTTGGGTTTATGGCACGAACTGATGGATGCGTTCGGGTACTCCTCTAATACAAGCAGATATTGGGAATTGCTGTACGTGCAGTGCTGTCTTTCGGATGCAACCAGCATGAGAACGCTGGAAAAAAACGAACATGACCGCTATTCTCAAATCCTTTCCCAGTTGGGCATTACCCCAGATAAGGTTTTCCCATACATAAATAAATACGCTACAACGGGGGAATTTTTAAAGGCGGACACATTAATGCTGATGTCGAAAGAGGGGGAGGGAGGCGGAAAAAAGGAATATCGCATCGTCTGCGTTGATTTGTCTGCATTCACCGTTGATAGCAATGACAGCAGCGAGTTGAACGAAGGGGAAAATCAGGGTGCAACTGATGAACGAGAACATTGCGATTTGTGGAATTTATCGAGTGCTTTATCAATCCTTGAGTCTCTCGGAGTGGAACTGCACCGCTTAATGTCCAAAAGTGTTTATCATCACTTAAAAATTGACACAAAGGAAGGAAGCAATCGAGAATTAATAATTGGGCGTGACATAAAGGATTACCTGACAGCTTTTTCTTATTACGACAAGGACTTTGTTAAGTTGGTGCAGGCGGCATCGTACTCCGCTAGTTTTGTCAAGTTTCTCGAATCAGAGAACAGGATACCAAAGGATGCAACTGTCCAAGTCACGGCGATCGGTTACACGACGCAGGGAATTAGCACTCTGAATGTCGGACGGGAAGATTTCGACATCCTTGATCGTTGCGCCGACGCATATAAGTCGATGAAGAGACAGGAAAAGTCTGACACAGAGAATTCAATCGATAGTTATAAGCGGACGCTTGTTAAGATGCTCAATTTAATCAAGCGAAGTGTCGCCGATAGTTTATTGTACGCACCTGGTGGAATGGGAGTCAGCGTTGGAAACAGTGCAGCAGGAGAATATGAACTCAAGAGCGATCGCCAGGAACAGAAAGTAAAAGAATTTGTTGACTCGCTGTGCGATATGAATACCACTGCGGACAGAACCGTGTCTTTCACTGAAATAATTAGTAATTTTCACAATCCATCGGATTCTCTGGATGATTCGATTACTTCAAAATACAACCTCCCTCAGAAAATTACGCTAAGGAATGCTCATGCCCAAATAATAAAGGAACAACTGTCATCCGCCTGTCGCTATCTGTTCCTGACCGGAAATCCAGGTATTGGGAAAACAATGACAGTGGTGGATTTTCTTCGCGATCGCGTTAACGAGGGCTTCCTGCTGTTCTACGTCAGTCCGCGACTATCGGTTAACGAAGACACAATCAATAAATTTAGAACTGAATCGGGGCGCTTGTTTGCTGATGACCTGTACTGCCTTTATACCAGCCACGCTATTATTGCCACCAACAACGGCTTGCCAACAGTCAAATATTATTCTAATGCCGATACTAATACTTCTAATTGGTCAGGGGTAACTTTTATTGGCGTTGGAGATGAGGGAAAGCATCTCACAAGAGCGAGACAGGAAATAAGTCGTCTTTCAGGAAATTCGCTTGGCTACGATAAAAAATCAGGAACGGGAGTGATTAGGAGCCTGTGCGATGCTGGTCACGCTCTCATCAATAAGGGCGTGAGTAAAATTGTGATTACCTGCTCTACTCAGTCCCTCCGTAAAGTGAATAAATACGGAGACTCCTTAGATAACTTTCATAGACTATTCCGTTCGGTTACAAATCAGGGTGAAGTGATTTCAGAGGAAATGATTAAATTATCTTCACGCCTGAGAAACATCATTGTTATGGTTGACGAAGTGACGGGCGATAGCGCTGGGGTTGAGTGGTTTCACGCCATGCAGAAATGGCTGGATAAAAAGCTTGAACTCTTCGATAAATCGCATGGTTTTAATACTAAACTGATTGTTGCTGACGCTTCCCTAATAGGTGTTGAAGTTGTTAAGCCGCACCTCGGTACAAGGGAAGCGGAGCCGGCTAAGATTTACTGTTCTCCTGTTGAGAATGAGCGAGAGCCACTAGAGCTTAGTTTTCAGTCGTTTACTGATGAGTCAGCACGGCGAGGAATTATTGATTCCACCATTATTAACGCCAACTCATATCCAGCAAGACTTATTGAACTCACTTACAAAGTTTTCTTCGAGACTTGTAAAATTAATGAGGATGGCTCCCTTAAAAATAAACTGGGTCAGTCAGCGCGGGACGATTCCCTAGTAACCGAAATAATCCACCACGTCTCTGAGCAAAATTCAGACCAATTACTGGTTTACATTCAGGACAAGCAACGTCTGATACAATTAATAGATTTGGTCAAAAAGAGGCGGCCTCGATTCGATAAAAATAAGGCTTATCTGGAAATACATTCCCTTTCAGATCCAGACAAGGAAAGCCGCCTTGAATGTAAAGACCAGGTTAGAGTAGTATTTATGACATCATCAGCTTCTCGCGGCATTTCCTTTCCTCATGCAAAACACATAATCGTCGAGCTACCTAGGTTTCAGATAGAAAACAACCTGATGGAAATTATTCAGACCATCTATCGAGGTCGGGGCGATTTGGCCGAGGGAAAAAATAATGATCGCGAACCTAAGAAAGTGACGGTGTACATTGTTGAAAAAGTATTCACCAATGTACCCAGCAAGCAACAAAGTCAGATCACTCGCGTCGCAAATTTGATAGGTTCCTTGCTCGTCTTGCGAACAGCGATAATGACGAGAATTACGGGTGCAGGATATCTCTGCGGACGCAACACAGCAATGATTCCCATTGGCGGAAAAGGGATGTATTCGGGGGGCGAGACGTTTAGTACCCGTATCAAGTCTCTCATGCAGCGGCTGCGGAGCCATCAACGTCTACATCCAGAAGATCGAGATGTTAAACTTGCTCTCGAACATTTGCCTTGTTTTTTTGAATCGGCGAAATTCTTTATACAGAAGTCTACTTGCTCACCCAATTCTGCTGTTTCCTACGAACAGACAAGGAAGAAAATCAGCTTACCGTCTCTATTGGAGTTAGGCGTTGATTTCTTATTTGACCAATGCTCTTGCATGGCTGACTTGTTGGAGATCGAACTCAGCCCGCAGGTTTTTTATGTGGATGGTTCACTGTTGCTCGTCCCAATGAATAATAACACGGTGACATCTCTTTACAGGTTCGACCCTTATTCCCAAGTCAGTAAATACGCGACGCCAGAATTCATAAATGCTTTGGAAAATATCTGGCGCAAAAATTACCCACAAGATATAAAAAATGAAATTTACTTCGCTCTTGATTTCATCCAAAAGCTCAAGCAAAATGAGGAGATTACGCAGCAACTTAGCGACTCTAGCAATTTCAGCGACCAGTATTTCGCTGTTCCCCTACATTTCTTGGTTGCAGATGAAACTCTCCGGCGCTCATTTACAGAAGAGAGTGAAAACTCGCCTGTGAGTCACAGGTTTCGTATGTTACTGGAGCGTTATGTCAAGGCTTTGTACCCCGCTACTGATTTTCTCCCCATCGGCAATGGCTTCGTTGATTTTCCTTGGGTGATTTTTAAAAGTTACGACTTGGCGCAGATTCGTCGGGGTTTGTTCAGAGCAAACTACTTTCTTAACTCTCGCTCCCTGAATCTACTCAATCTTATTTTGTTCAGGGGGTGACAAGCGCCTTCTGAATTTTAGTCTAACTGCTTTGCTGCATTACCTGCAACCGTCGCTCGTTGACTTGCCCCGCATCCCTTCTATCAGCTTGCCTGCTAATAACGCAGTTATGCACTGCTGTAACTGGTAAAGGTTCAGCCAGTCGCACCCAACTAATCTTAGAGTGTCAGACGAAAGTTAACAGTTTCGATGAGTTTCCCCATAGTCTTGTATTCGATTACCATCCGAACATACAAATCTCAACTTAGCGTACCAAACCAGCCAGCAGCCCCGACGCTTCCCGCTGCAAGCTCTGCCGATTATCATCGTAGCAATTAAGGACGTTCGAGCTGGTATGGCGGCTCAACTTCTGCGCCATTCGCGTATTGCCGTTGCTTGCATCTAACAGCGTCGTAATTGCAGCGTGGCGTATTCTGTGCGGGCTGATTCTTTTAGGAATTCCCGCAGCGGAGCAAGTTGAGAAAACAAGCTTGTAAATAGCATACCCGCTCAACCTCAACCCGTATTCCCGCTTTGTCAAAGCGATAAATAAAGGCTCTTGGGGCATTGCAGCTCCCCGCACGCTCAGCCAATCAGAAATCGCATCTGCCGTCGCGTTGTGCAAGTCAATTAGCTGCGCTTGAGTTCCCCTACCTTTGCCGTAAATATTCAAAGTTCGGGCTAGCGGGTCAAAGTCGCCTATATTGGCTCCGCCGATTTCCCCCCGGCGCAACGCATTGTCCCACAGCAGCCGGAGAACTGCATAGTCGCGCTTTCCCTGGGGCGTACTCCGGTCAGGAATGGACAATACCGACTGCATCGCCGCCACATTCTCTGAAGCAACTCGGCCAAACCCTGTAGTATCCCGGTAAGGAACCACCTTCTCTCCTTCAACATCTACCAAACTCCACTCGCACTCGCCCACCTTGCGAGCAAAATTCACCAAACTTTTGATCGCCGCCAGTCGCCGATTAATCGTCGCTTCCTTGAGTCCCTTGTCGATTAGTTTGGCTTTATATTTGAGAACCACCGCGACAGCGGCGAAACGGTTCAGCCGTAGGAACTCGCGCACCAATGCCGGGTGAGGTGAGAGCCCCGTCATTGTCGCAAAGAAATCGTACAAGTCTTTCTCATAAGCACGCCTAGTGTTGACAGAGCGCTTGGCAGCTAACAGCTCTGCCACTAGGTCGCGCGTCGAAGTTATTTCTCCAAAGGAATTAGCAGCGTGTTCTAAGTCCATAGCCGGTCTGATAATTTGGCTTTCCAGACCAGATTACCTGAATCTGGGGTGCAAAAAGATGGATAATTTACCAGTCCGTTCGGCGAGCGTACTAATGATGAGCGGCGGGCTCCAAAACCTTGCAGGCGCAGCGGCGATCGCTGCAATTGAGTGAACGAGCATAAATTTTGATGGTCAAACAATTAAAGCTGCCTCTTGGGGAAGTTCTGCCGCTAGCGCCGCCCCCTGTCTCTCAAGAGGGCAACAGCACCTTTTCAACCTTTACAGACAACATCAAGTTGCCCGTTCACCGCTGGTGCGAGATGAGCGTGCGGGTTTCTCGGCCTCTTGGGTCGAAACCGTTATTGCTAGAGCCTTGGAACGGGGGAGTGCGACTGTCTTCGATCCATTTGCCGGTGCGGGGACGACGCTGCTTGCTGCTGAGAAAATGGGGGTTGAATGCTTGGGAGTAGAAGCTCATCCCTTCGTTGCTAGGATTGCTTCAGCCAAGTTGTTATATCGAACTGACCCCGCTCTTTATTTAGAGCATATAAGAAAGGTCAAAATACGTGCCGAAAATTTGTCGGGCTGTGTAGATAATTATCCGGCTTTGATTCGTTCTTGTTTAAGCGATCGCTCCCTTGAAGGCTTAAATCGATTGTGGCAGGCTTGGAAACAATTAGCTGACGATTCTCCTCAATCCGAGTTGGTATGGCTGACAATTATAGCCATTCTCTGCCATGTTTCCTGCGTTGGAACTGCCCCTTGGCAGTACATCTTACCAAACCAAACCAAAAAATCTGTATTGTCGCCGATGTTAGCTTTTGAGCTAATGGTTCAAACCCAGGTTCAAGACATGAGAATTGCAGGAAAAACAGCAGCTAATACTGCTAAGAGCGTTCGCTCTGATGCTCGGACTTGTCTTGGCGTACCGGATGATTTTGCTGATTTAATCATTACCTCGCCGCCCTATGCTAATAACTATGACTATGCCGATGCTACGCTCTTAGAGATGTGCTTTGCAGGAGAAATTAGTGGAAAAACCGGAAGCATAACGTCCCTCTGTGCGAATGCTGTTTGTGGGTTAGGGGATGATCGAGATTTGACAATAGCTTGTATCAACAGTTCTTAGTTTCGGGCAGAAATTAACAGCGATAGAGCAGGAAATTATTACTGGAAAATGTTAAAATAATAGCGTTATGGTAAACTGTAGTAACGAGCGAATTGGGACAAGTATATGGGAGAGCTTTCGATCGTGAAGTTAGTGGAAAAACACATTATCTCTCGCCACCACTGGAACGCAAATGCTTTGGGGATACAGGGCGTGGTAGTACGGAAAGTTCGGGTTACTCCTTACAAAACGGTTCGATAAAGCAAGTGAGATATTTGTCTATCAAACCTGTAACTATTATTGGCATGAAGAGGCTAGGCTATGGAGTTATCTACTACCACCACCACGATAGATGGCGAGCGCATTCAAGAGTACGCCAAGAAGCTACGCCAAGGGAATTTTTTAGAAACTTTGGCCTTGAATGTAGCAATGGGGATTCATACCGAAATTACTAAAAGGGATGAAACATTAGAAGGCTTTAGTCCTAAGTGTGTTGATGAACTAGAAAAATTTCTCAAAGAGCAGATAGTTGATGATGCTTTCTACTTGACAAAAGCAGAGGAGATATTAAATCATCTGACCCTCTGGCTTCAGGCAGGTAGAACCGAGGAAAATTTATGGAAAAACGTGGCACTTGATTCAGCTTTAATTTTTCTAGAGCCACTCGATTTATCCAATCGGACACTAGATGAGTTAACCGCTATGCTGGGGCTGGCTTCAAAAACAGTTCCCGCAACCGAACCCCAGGTATTTATCAGCACCACAATCACTCAAATACTCACCTCAGCCCCTCCTAGAACGGCTTGCAAGTCCTTATTACGAATTTGGGATTGGCAAGAAGATGCCCATAAAAATGTGTTTTTTCGAGATAATTACAACACGGGTTTTGTTAAGTTAGCCTTAAAGGATAAAGACCCAGTTACTAAAGAATATTTTTACTTTACAGGCAAGGCCGCCTGGGGAATTATTGAGGAATTTGGCAATTTGGGGAAAGATACTGCCAAACTCCACTGTTTACTATCTGCCTATGTTTTTCAACAAGCTGTGCCTTGGAGAACTGAAATTAAGCTAGCTGGAACTGGGAAAAATGGTGGCACTAACCTCATAGACTTAATGGGTTGGGGTGAGCGTAAAGATATGACCACTTCCCAGAAGTTACTCAGGATAGAGCAATGCCTGAAGCTTCTGAGAAGGCTGGACGCTACCATTAAATGGAATATCGGGAAGCTAGGATGCGATATGAATTCCCTCATTTGGGACGTTGCTGTGGAGCGCTACGGGCAGCGTAACATTTTCACAAATGAAATTGATGAACCAACAGAAATAGTAGCCTTCATTCGGGCGGGTAGATGGACTGAGTTTTTCTTTAATAAACCTGGCAAGAATGCCAAGCCTCCAGTGGCCTTATATGAGTTTGGTTGGATTTCAGAATCGACGCTAAAAATGAACCCCTATCATGATGAGCTAGCATTTTTAATTGCCATCAATATAACAACAGAAAGCGCCATTCATACAAATGGAAAATACACGGTTAAGACCGTCCTAGAGATGGTTATGCCGAAAAATCAAATTGAATTAATGCGGTCTGTTAAGTACAAAGCTCAAGATATAAAGGAGCGGTGGGGTAAAGCTTTAATGCGATTGATTGAGTTAGATTGGCAGATTATATATGACTCTGAAACCTACCCAGAATGGTTGCGTCCTGGAAGTACAACAGGTAAACCCAAAGATTGCAAAAAAAGAATTATTGATTTACTGCTAGAAGCTGGCGTCACCATCAAGCCTCCCGGTAAAATTCCTGCCTTGATAGCTGCTAAAAAATCAGCATCTTTGCCCCGGAAACGGAAATCAGCATCTGCTGCCCCGTTAGAGTGGGAACCGATACAGAAGGCTTGTGAAGCAAAGGGTTGGACGAAGCAAAGAGCCATCGCCGAAAAGCTGGGCATATCTCAGCAGCTAGTCTCACAGCTTCAGCGCGGCAAGCCAATTAGCCCCAAAACCGCCGCCCACCTCAGAAAAATCTTGCCTAAAGTGCTACCGGAACTGTCAATCTAGCTTCCCATCCCTTTAACTCGAACTCCAGCCCCAAGCGTAGTAAGGCTGGAGTTTTGCGTAGTAAGGCAAAAATGACCTCAAAATCACCTTCAAACTATTATCTGGCAAGGCTTACGACTTTACTACGGACACACCCGGATCTAGCTACCAAAACACCCGGATCTAGCTACCAAAACACCCGGATCTAGCTACCTCTCAAATTTGAAACCGTTTTACAGCAAGCGTTTCAGAACTTTACTACGCCTGGATTATCTTAATTAATTAATTATCTTTGATCGGCGTGCAAGCAGCGATTTTCAGAACATGAGACAAAGGGATGTTCCCCACTCAAGGAATAGCCCGGTGAAGATTTATCGAGATAGCACAGGCATTGACCTTCAAAATCAGTCCTCACAGAGACTCATAGTCCACTTAACCCCATCTGACCCGTTCATGAGGCGCTCTGGCGGTAGCCAGATTCGGGTGCAACTTGGAGTGCCTTTCGCATTGCTACTAGGCCAGAAGGTCAACACAGCCAACATGGGGGTGCGTTATGGTCTTGTCTAAGTCCACCCTCACTGAATGGCAAGAAAGCGGCGTAGACTCCGCCATCTTCGCCCTCAACGTGCAAACTCTTAGTGGCGACGCCCCCTACGCCTACCTCCTCTACGAAATTAACGCCGCCTCCGGCAGAGTCCACCCCGACGCACAATGGCGGTGGGCCAGAAAACACTACAGCCACATCGAACACGGTGGTTGGTAAGGCTATTAACTTTCCCCGCCCCTTGTATCTTAAAAGAGTCAGGCGCTCAAACCGTAGACCGCAGGCTATAGAACCGCAGGCACGGTTGTAA